>JASHSC010000178.1 GCA_030036915.1 Terriglobia bacterium | reverse complement strand
CGGATTGCCCTTGCACGGCCGCCCAACGCGCAGGAGAAGGATGAAGCGCTGTCCATGCTGGCCAAGTTGAGTCAGATCGAACCTCCCCAAAAGAGTGAGAGTGAAGCACTGCCGCCGGGACTGCTTAAACTGGGTAGCGCGAAAGCCGAAGCGCTCACCAAGCTTTGCCTGACCATGTTCAACCTGGATGAATTCGTGTATGTAGACTGATGAGAGGTATCGCCATGCAAAGTTCCTGTTGCAATAACCGAATCCAAGTCCGCAGCCGCCGGGAATTCCTTGAGAAATCGTCCTACGGCTTTGGCGCAATGGCTTTGCAATATCTGCTGGGAGCGAGCCAGGCCCTTGCCGCTCCGACCGCAGCGATGAACCCGCTCGCCCCCAAGGCGCCACCCTTTCCGCCCAAGGCCAAACAGGTGATCTTCCTCTTTATGGAGGGCGGCCCGAGCCACATGGACACGTTTGATCCCAAGCCGACTCTGAATCAGCTCGAGGGCCAGCCGCTTCCACCCAGCTTTCTTAAGGGAGACGTTCAGCTTGCGCAAATCAATGCCAAAGAATCGAAGCTCATGGGTTCGCGGAGAACGTTCAAGCGCTACGGGCAGTCGGGCTTGGAGGTATCCGACGTTTTCCCCAGGGTGGCGGAGTTCGCTGACGACATGGCCGTGATCCGCTCTTGTTATCACGAATCCATCATTCACGGCCCGGCGCTCAGCATGCTGCACAGCGGCTCGATTCGGCTGGGTTATCCGAGCCTGGGCTCGTGGGTGGTCTATGGACTCGGCACAGAGTCGCAAAACCTTCCCGCCTACATGGTGATGTCCGACACGTTCATTCGCGGAAGCAAATCCTTGTTTGGATCGGGCTTTCTGCCCGCCACTTATCAGGGCACTCTCGTGAATACGCAGGGAACACCATTCGACAATCTTGTCCCGCCGGCGGAAATGGACCCCAAGAGCCAGCGCATCGTTTTGGACCAATTGAGGACCTGGAACGAGCGGCATCTTGAAGAACGCCCGGATGACACCAGTCTGCAAGCGCGCATCAGCAATTTTGAGCTGGCGTTCCGCATGCAAACGGCTTGCCCAGAACTGAACGACTTCAGCACTGAGCCGGAATCCATTCACAAGCTCTATGGCCTCGATACGCCAGTGACGGCGTGCTATGGAAGAATGTGCTTGATGGCACGGCGTATGGTGGAGCGCGGCGTGCGCTTTGTGCACCTCTATAACAATGACTGGGATACGCATCAGGAGTGTGACAAGCGGCACATGGAAAACTCGCGACAGACCGACCTTCCCATGGCAGGCCTGCTAACGGACCTGAAACTACGCGGCCTGCTGGAGTCCACGCTGGTCATCTGGGCGGGCGAGTTTGGGCGCACACCCGTCATGCAGGGAAATAGCGGGCGTGACCACAATCCCTACGGGTTCACAATCTGGATGGCGGGTGGGGGCATCAAAGGCGGAAAGGTGATCGGAGCCACTGACGAAATCGGATGGGCTGCTGCCGAAGACCGCGTGCATGTGCACGATGTCCACGCCACGATTCTGGCCTTGCTGGGATTCGATCACAAGAAGCTTACTTACTTCGATTCCGGCCGCGACCAGCGACTGACCGGAGTTGGTGATGAAGGCAGTCATGCCTTCACCCAAAAGCTTCTAGCTTAATATAGTGGTGTTCGGAGGAGAGAGCGAATCTCAATGACCACGCTTTCCGTAATGTTCAGTCTTCTGCTGCTCGCGGGCAGCCCGCAGAAGGCAGCGCCATCATTCAGTGGTGAAATCAGGCTTCCCGTTGACCTCTACACCTCCGACGGCGCCCGCATCGAATCAGGCCAGTACATCGTCCAGGTGAAGTGCGAGAACGAACAATATTCCCTGGTGATCATTGAGGACATTCACTCCAAGGCCACAATTCATGGCGATGTGTTGCCCGAGGATGGGAACAACCCTTCAGGGTTTCCTCTCATAGGGACTCAATATCTTCGCTCCTCGAACGATCCGGTGGGAACCGAGGCCGAGCGTCACTTTAGCAAAACCGGTCTTCCGCACTACCAGGAGGAGAACCGCGACTGGAAAGCGACGATGCGGGTGTACACCACAGACGACCAGAAGCAGGCGCTCTGGCTTTTCGAGCAGCGCGGGCCTGGAGGGAAATGGTCGCACGTTCAGTTCAAGCTGAATCTAAATCCCAAGTGACGATCCGAAGCGGAAGCTGAAGATTCAAGCGAGCAATACCTGCTTCACTCTGCCAAAATGCTTTCACAGAGGCATGTGGTGGCGTCGGCAACTGATTCGGGCGTTGGCACGGACAGGTCTTCGAGCCCGGGTGAGAACGGCACAGGCACATCCATCGCTCCCATGCGTTTCACCGGAGCATCCAAATCATAAAACGCTCCCTCGGCAATTACCGAGGCGATCTCCGCCGTCACACCGTACCGCTCGTAGCCTTCATCGATAACGATCACCCGGCCGGTCTTTCGCGCAGACGCAATCAGTGTGTCTTTGTCGAGGGGAAAGAGGGTCCGTGGGTCAACCACTTCAGCCTCAATTCCTGCACCTGACAGTTTTTCCGCCGCGGCCAGGGCCACGTGGACCATGCTACTCGTTGCGACCAGCGTGATGTCCTTGCCGGAACGTTTGATATCGGCCTGACCCAGCGGAATCACATAATCCGATCTCGGAACCACGCCATTAAGCTTGTACATCATCTTGTCCTCAAAAAAGGCCACGGGATTATTGTCGCGAATGGCGGATTTGAGCAGCCCTTTCGCGTCGTAGGGCGTGGAAGGAATGACGACTTTGAGGCCGGGCACGTGGCTAAACCAAGCGGCCAGCGATTGCGAATGTTGCGCGCCGGATCGTCGCGTGGCGCCCATGTTGGTTCGTAGCACGAGCGGCACTTGCAGCGCCCCGCCGGACATGTAGTGAATCTTGGCGGCCTGATTCACCATTTGATCCATGGCAAGGGTGATGAAATCGCCGAACATGATATCGACAATTGGGCGCATACCCGTCATCGCCGCTCCCACGGCAATGCCGGTGATTCCCGCTTCCGATATGGGGGTGTCGATGATGCGGCGGGGCCCGAACTCCTTCACCAGGCCGGAGAGGACTTTGAACGGCGTTCCCGCTTCAGCAATGTCCTCGCCGATCATGAAGACCCGCGGATCGCGCCGGAGCTCTTCCTCAAGCGCTTCGTGAATCGCCTCGGCGAACGTAATTTCGCGTGCGTCCGAATCAGGCTCCGATTCACGCTCCAAATCAGGCATAGACATGCAGTTTCACCTCGCTGGCATCGGGGAAAGGAGCGCGCATGGCGAATTCCTGGCCCGTTGCGATTTCCTGTTTCACATCAGCGTGAATGCGATCCAGGGATGCCGGGTCGGCGATTCCCTGCTCCGTCAGCCACGCGGCCATCCGTTTGATGGGATCGCGCTGCGATTCCCATTCCTGCTCTTCCTGTTTCGAGCGGTAGTAGGCGCGGTCGATGTCACCCACATGGTGGCCGTGAAAACGGTAGGTGCGGCATTCCATGAAAGCCGGTCCGAGCCCGGCGCGAGCCCGCTCGACGAAACGTAATGCCGTTGGATAAACCGCTCTAACGTCCTGGCCATCGACTACCTCCGCAGGCACACCAAAAGCTTCGGCCCGCGCTTTGATGTCCCCCGCAGTCACCTCAGCGTAGTGCGTGTACTCGTTATAAAGATTGTTCTCACACACGTAGATTACCGGAAGCTTCCAAAGCGCCGCCATATTCAAGGCTTCGTAGAGCAGCCCCTGCCCCAACGCGCCTTCTCCAAAGAAGCAGACGGCCACTTGGCCAGTTCCGCGCATTTGGGCGGAGAGGGCCGCTCCGGCAGCGATGCCCGTGCTGCCGCCTACGATGGCGTTGGCGCCAAGATTGCCGTGCTCGGGATCCGCAACGTGCATCGACCCGCCTTTGCCCCGGCAATAGCCCGCCGCCTTCCCGAGCAGTTCAGCGAGCATTCGGTCAACCGCCGCGCCTTTGGCAAGGCAGTGCCCATGTCCGCGATGAGTGCTGGTAATATAGTCGTCGATGCGCAGCGCTTCGCAAACTCCCACCGCCACCGCCTCCTCGCCGATATAAAGATGCGCCAACCCCGGCATCTTCGCCGACCGGTAAAGTTCATAAACCTGCCACTCGAATTCGCGCAGCTTCACCATCTGACGGTAAATCCCGAGCCATTTATCCGGCGTCGCCGCGCTCTCAGTTTGTTTATGCGTTCCGGGCACCGCCGTGGTGTTGGACTGACTCATGCGGCTCTCCTTTGTCACGCCCCTGGTGGCTACGCGATTTCCTGTTGGAGAGGTTAACTCATCGAGCCGGGATAATCTATACCAATGCCGTGTGATAAGGGTCCGCGACATTATTGCCGTCGCTTGAGCCAGGACATATAATCCCGTCCGTGGGGACCACATTTTCGCATGAGTGAAATTCGTATTGTTGACACGCACGTTCACTTTTGGGATCCGGCGCGTTTCGACTATCCGTGGCTTTCGTCGGTTAGGCAATTGTCGCGCTCGTTTCTACCGGGTGACTACCGCTCGGAGTTTCACTCTGCGCCGATTGAGAAGATAGTGTTCGTTGAGTGCAACGTCCGCGCCGATCAGTGCGAACAGGAAGCCGACTGGATTGCAAGCCTGGTTCAAGATGAGCCGCGCCTCGCTGCGATTGTGGCATTTGCCGATTTGACGGTCGCAAACGATCGACAGAGGACCGGAGTGATTGAACAATTGCTCGCACGGCCCATGGTTCGCGGCCTTCGCCACAACATTCAGGGCCAGCCGAAAGGTTTCTGTCTGCAGCCGGCCTTCGTTGCCGGTGTGCAGACCGTCCATAAACTCGGGGCGCATTTTGAGCTCTGCGTCACGCACGACCAGCTTGACGATGTGATCGAATTGCTTCGCAAGTCGCGCGGCGGCCGATTCATGATCAACCATTGCGCCAAGCCTTCCATCCGGACGGATTCCACGGGGCCCTGGAAAACCCGGATGGCTGAAATCGCGCAATTCGAAAACGTCTGGTGCAAAATCTCAGGTCTGTTTACAGAAGCCGACCTGACCCGCCAGCAGGCGGAAGTGGTGCTTCCCTACGCCAAGCACGTGGCCGCCTGCTTCGGCCCCGGCCGCATCGTGTATGGCAGCGACTGGCCGGTCTGCACGCTGGCGGCTGCGGGCCTTCGATGGGTCGAAATCGTTCAGAAATTAACCGCCGGTTGGCCGCTGAGCGACCGAGAACGTTTTTATCGAGATAACGCCCTGAAGTTTTACCGCATCGGCTTATGAGCAACGATCCGTTTGAGTTAAATTACAAGCCTGCGTTGCCCGCGAAAAGCGATTATGGGATTGCTGTCGTCGGCTGTGGGAGTATCACCACGAACGCTCACCTGCCGATTTATCGCAGGAACGGGCTGAACATCGTCGGCTGCTTTGACGCCCGGCCGGCGCAGGCCGAGACAATTGCCCGGCAGTTCAATATTTCGAAGATTTACTCTGCGCTCGACGAACTGCTCGACGACAACAAGGTCGAGATCGTGGATATCGCTGTTCCCGCCACGGAGCAGCTTGGAATTGTGGAACGCGTGGCTGCCGCGGGAAAACACATGCTCTGCCAGAAACCTTTGTCCGAAACTTTTGAGCAAGCGAAGAAATGTGTAAAGGCGGCACGCGATCGCAAGGTGACGCTTGCCGTCAACCAGCAATTTCGCTGGTCGCCGGCGATTGCGGCGACGAAGGACCTGCTCACACGCGGGCTGCTCGGCGAACCCACGCTGGGCACGATTCAGGTGAACGCACTCACACCGTGGCACAAATGGGAGTGGATTCGCGTCAAGAAGACCATCGACGTTCTCTACACGAGCATTCATTTTCTGGATGCGATGCGGCACCTTTTCGGCGAGCCCGCGCGAATCTACGCCAGCGGCACGCCTCCGCCAGACGGCAGTTGCGCCGGCGAAACGCGCACCATCGAAGTGCTCGAATACCCGACAACGCTCCGTGCCTACGTGCACGACGAGCATCACAACGTCGGCGGGCGGGACGACTGGTATGGATTCTACCGGGTGGAGGGAACGGAAGGCGCTGTGAAGGGATCGCTCGGATGCCTCTTTGGATTTCCCACCGGAATTCCCGACAAAATCAGCTATCTCAGCCGCAAGCTGCATCCCAATTCCTGGATTGCGCCCACGCTCGAAGGCGGCTGGTTTCCTGAGGCGTTTCTCGGACCCATGGCGTCGTTGATGGAATCACTCCAGACAGGCAAGCCGCCCTTGACG
>JASHSC010000177.1 GCA_030036915.1 Terriglobia bacterium | reverse complement strand
TGATTTGGACATGCTCAAGGTCGGACCTTATCCGTGGCATGTGAAGCAGCGTGTAATGAGCCGCCATGGCCACCTCTCCAACATGGCGACGGCGGGATTTCTTACTGAAGAGTTTGACGGCGAAGCCCAGGTGCTGGTGCTCGCGCATTTGAGTGAGACAAACAATCATCCGGAAATCGCACGCTTAACCGCCGAACAAGCGCTGGCTCAGCGCTCGAGTTGCGGGTGCACCGCCCTGCACGTGGCCAGTCAATCAGCTCCCACTGAAATCTTCGAATTTTGATTCCCCCGCCTGCGGCGCTGCCCGCAACCTCACCCTTTGTGTTAGGATGCCTTCTGCACTTTACGCCCGAACTTGCGCGAAAAGTGCAAATCACAATTCGCAGATAATTAATTCTATGATTCCCCGCTACACGCGCCTGGAGATGGGCCGCATCTGGACAGACGAGAATAAATTTCAGAAATGGCTGGACGTGGAAATCGCCACGGCGGGGGTGGAAGCCGAAGCCGGGTTGATCCCCAAGAGCGCCGCGCGCGCCATTCGCAAGAAAGCTCGTTTTGAAGTGGACCGCATTCTCGAGATCGAGCGCCAGGTAAAGCATGACGTCATCGCCTTTACCACCAATGTGGCAGAACATGTGGGGCGCGAAGGCCGTTATCTTCACTACGGGCTGACTTCCAACGACGTTGTGGACACGGCGCAGGCGCTGCTGGTGCGGGAAGCGTCCGCAATATTGCTGGCCGGCCTCGACCGCCTGGGCGAAGTGCTGAAGCGTCGCGCCTTCGAGTTCCAGCACACGCCAATGATCGGCCGCACGCACGGCATCCACGCCGAGCCCATCACATTCGGGTGCAAACTGGCCATCTGGTACGCGGAAAACCAGCGCAACACGGAGCGGCTTGCCTATGCCGCCGAACAGATGCGCGTGGGGAAAATCTCGGGCGCCGTCGGCACTTACACCCATTTGCCTCCCGCGATTGAACGGGGAATCTGCGCGCGCCTGGGCCTGGAGCCTGCCCCGGTGTCATCGCAGGTCATTCAGCGCGATCGTCACGCCTTTTACCTCTCGACGCTCGCGGTTGCCGCGGCGTCGCTCGAAAAAATCGCGCTGGAGGTGCGAGGACTCCAGCGCACCGAGGTGCGCGAAGTGGAGGAGTACTTTTCGCCGGAACAAAAAGGTTCCTCCGCCATGCCCCACAAGCGCAATCCGGTTACCGCGGAGCAAATCTGCGGCCTGGCGCGCGTGGTGCGCTCAAACGCTCAGGCGGCGCTTGAGAATGTTGCGCTCTGGCACGAGCGCGACATTTCGCACTCTTCCGTCGAGCGCGTAATTCTTGCCGATTCCACCATTCTTCTCGATTACCTCCTGGCCAAGACCACGAACCTGGTAGAGAAAATGTTCGTTTACCCCGAGCGCATGCGCGAGAACCTGGACTTGCTGAAGGGTTTGATTTTCTCTGGGCAATTGCTGCTGGATTTGGTCGAAAAGGGTGCTCTGCGCGAGGATGCCTACCGCTGGGTTCAGCGCAACGCCATGCAGGTGTGGGAAACGCGCGAAGAATTTCGAACATTGGTTGAGCGCGACGATGACATTCGCCGCTACCTTAAACCCAGCGAAATCGCCGAGGTCTTCAACGTGGAACGCTATCTCACGCACGTGGACGAGATCTTCGAGCGAGTCTTCGGCAAGTAGGCCGCTTCAGGACGATATTGAACGCGTTCAGAGCCGGTTCATCGCGCTGGCCAGGTATCCTGCGCCGAAGCCGTTATCGATGTTGACGACGCAGACGTTGGGCGAGCAACTGTTGAGCATGCCGAGCAGGGCGGCAAGCCCGCGAAAGCTCGCGCCATAACCCACACTCGAAGGCACAGCGATTACCGGCACGGCCACCATCCCCGCCACCACACTGGGAAGCGCGCCTTCCATTCCGGCCACGCAAATAATCACACGTGCTTCGCGCAAGTGCTGGCTTTCACCCAGCAGACGATGAATTCCCGCCACTCCCACGTCGTAAAGTGAGTCAACGCGATTTCCCATGATGTCGGCTGTCACCAGCGCTTCTTCTGCCACGGGAATATCCGACGTGCCCGCGCACACCACCACGATTTTTCCTTTGCCGCGAATCTTGCGGTCCTGGCGGATGGAAATTGCGCCGGAGAGCTCGTGGAACTCGACTCTGGGATCAAGCGGGCGCAGCAGGTCATACAGAGCGCGGTCGCCCCGCGTCACCAGAATGTTGTGCCGGTTACGCAGCATGTGGCGCACAATACCTTCCACCTGCGCCGGATCCTTGCCGCGCGCGAACACCACCTCCGGAAATCCCTGCCGCAATGATCGGTGGTGATCGATCTTAGCGTAACCCAGATCTTCATAGTTCAGGTTCCGCAGGCGGTCGACGGCAGCCTCAACGGACAACTTGCCCCGCCGCACTTGCTTCAACATCTGAGTGATTTCTTCAGGCGTCAAAATTGGCCTCCATGTGCAGTATACCAGTCCCGCACCGGAAGCGAATAGTCGCACCAGGAATGCTGGTGGATCGCGGTCGGGCGGTTTGATTTGTGCAGGTGGCAGATTCTGAAATCGGGTGGCGTGCTTTAATACGTGCCGGATCAGATGATTAAAGCAAAATAACACTTCACATGATCAAGTCTTGGGTGGCGCAGACATCGATTTGAATGTCTGCGTCACTCTGGCAGCTGGCAGTGCAAGGCTCGGACCGCATACATGAACGGCGATTTATGCGCCACCTGCGATCAAACGAGTCTGCCAATAACTTTCCCGCTCTACCGAAAATAGCTTCCGTCGCATCCTAGCACGGCTGTCAATCCCCTGATTCAAAATCCCCCCTTACGCGCCCTAGTACACAATCCAGTTTGCCGCTCACCACAAATCCTTTTCTGCTATGCTGCCAGCTCCCAATTCTGCTTAGAGAGGTGCCCCGTGCAACCCACCATCAAACCAACGGCGGTCGATTGGGCCAAGCTGGCCGTTATTATCGACTGCGAAGGAAACATCCACATCAACAAAAAGGGCAGGCCCGCCAACTATCAGTTGCAGGTCAACGTGGGGATGAAAGATTTTATTATGCTCGAATGGTGCCTCGCCCGATTTGGTGGTTCTATCTACAAAAACACCGGTCGTCGGGATCTGCGCGGCCCAAAGTATGCTCCAGCCAAGCGATGGAGAATCCAGAGCCAAGAAGCATCCGACATTCTTGCTCGATGTTTGAACGAGTACATCATTAAACGGAAGCAAGCGGAGATTGCTATTCAGTTTTGGAACGTCTACAGTAAGCGAATCGGCAGTCGAGTTTCAGAAACCGTTCGAATGAAGTCGGAAGAACTTAGGTTAGAATTGAGAGCGTTGACCAAGCGAGGGCCAAGGTCGGGAATCGCACCAGAACATAAGTAAACTGACGAAGGCAATTTGTTTGCCAAAGACTTTTCAATTTAGGACAGCACCGGGGCAGGATGTCGTCCAGACCGCTTCACTTCCTTGACTTCGCTTGGATCGCCTCATAACATCGGTTGCGATGGCGAGCGCGCAGAATACTGACAAAAAGCGAATCATCCTGGGCGTCACGGGCGCGAGCGGGCGATTTTTGCCCGGCGGGCTCTGCAGATCCTTGAGGCGGACGCTCGCGTGGAGAAAATTCACCTGGTCGTATCCGGCAGCGGGCTGAAGCTGTTGCGCGATGAGCTGGACATTGACATCTCGAAATCGGCCCGAATCCCTTCGGCGCTCGCGGGGCGCGCGACGGCAAAGACGGAGTACCTTCTGGACTCCGACATCGGCGCTTCCATCGCCAGCGGGTCGTACCGCGCACACGGCATGTTGGTAATCCCCTGTACAACAGGTTGTCTTGCCCAGATTGCCGCGGGGATCTCCGGCACGCTCATTGAGCGCGCTGCGGACGTTTGCCTGAAGCAGGGGCACAAGCTGATCCTCGCCGTGCGCGACGCGCCTTTCAACCGCATTCACCTTGAAAACATGCTGAGGGTACAGCTTGCCGGTGCCGTGATTTTTCCCA
>JASHSC010000176.1 GCA_030036915.1 Terriglobia bacterium | reverse complement strand
GGCTCATTGCCACGAGCCTGGCAGGAGCGGCCTTGTTGCTGCTGCGATTGGTCCCGCTGCACAACGCAGTCTTGGCGCTGGCTGTGAATATCATTGTTGCCATGGGATTGTTCGCAGGCACCCTCGCCATTCTCGGCCTGGATCGTGAAGACCGCGAATTCGTCAAGCTCATCCTGGCTCGAATCAGCTAGCGATGCACCAAGCGAAGAATTACCCAATTCGATGGAGTTCCAACCACAGGCAGTGGAGATGGATTACTCCCGCCCTGGCTGTTTTCAGCGCCGTGACGGCGGTGGGAATGCTGGTCCTTGCCCTGCACGCCCGGTCCGGAGGGGAATTGGCCTTCTGGGGAGTCCTTCTTGCCCCTGTTGTTTTGATCCTCGCGTTTGCCGTAATTCGCCAGGGTGCAAGCCATGTGGGGGTATTCTTTTCCTCTTCGCTTCGCTGGTGGCACGTGCTCTGGATGCTGGCATTTGTAAGCGCGCTGGTATTCCGCATCCGCACGGTGAACGACATTGCTACTGATCCTCTGGATGCGTGGGCGGTCTATCGTGTGGTCGTCGACATGTTGGTGGCTTTTGGCCTGCTCGGAATTCTTGCCGTGCGTCGGATTCACTGGTTGGGATCAATGTTCCGGGGAGTCGTGGGAGCTCTGACAATCTTTGGGTTGGTGGAAGTGGCTTCAACGGTGTGGTCCGTGTATCCGTCCTGGACGCTTTACAAGTCTCTTGAATACCTTGTTGACGTTGCCCTGCTCGCGGCGATTCTTGAGTCGGTCAGCTCTATTAAGGACTACCGAAAGTTTTTCAATTGGACCTGGGCCCTTTACGGCATGCTGCTGCTCAGCGTCTGGATGGGTGCGGTCATATGGCCGCGGGCGGCCCTGCATGGTCAGTTCATCGGAAGAGGCGCCGAGCTGGGGCTGCGATTGGAAGGGGTGTTGCCTGCCTTAAGCTCCAACGATGTGGGAACATTTGCAGGGATCATTGTGCTCGTATGCCTCGCCCGCTTGATTCCTGCGTCGAATGAGCGTTTTCGCAAGCTTTGGTATCTCTTCCTTCTTGGCGCCGGCCTGGTCACCATGGTCTTGGCCCAGACTCGAACGGCGTTTGCCGGCTTATTGTTTGGCATTTTCATTGTGCTCATCTACTCCAAGCGGGGAAGGCTCGGGGCCATGATTACGCTGGTGGTTGCCCCGATTGTCGCTTTATCCACCATGGGCGGATTGATCTGGTCATTTTTCGAACGCGGCCAGACAGAGGCGCAACTGGCCACGCTCAGCAGCCGCGCACAGTGGTGGGAATTTGCCTGGCAGACCTATCTCGAGCGGCCGTTGACCGGCTTCGGTGCGTATGCCGCGGGCCGATTTGCGGTTCTCGCCAAGCTGGGCATGGTGGGAACCTCCACCCTTCACAGCGATTATCTTGACATCATCGCGGGAACAGGCTTCTGGGGTCTCATTCCCTTCCTGGTGGTGCTCGTAGCGACATGGTGGTACCTCTTGAGGTATATGCGCGATCCTTCGTTGGATGACGAAGGCCGCCAACTTGCTTACGAAGCATTGGCAATCCTCGCTCTCCTCACTTTTCGCTCGATCTTCATGACCATGCTGATCTGGCATCCCCCTCTCCACTTCCTGGCGATCATCGGGTACGTCGAGTTCTTGAGGCGGCGACAGCGGGTCGCCGTTCGATATGCGCCTCAGGCGGTCCATTTCGTCCCGGCAATTGAGCGACATCAGCAACTCGATCTGATTTTTGCCGCGCCGGGGCGCCGGACTCCGCAAAATCCGGATTCATCCAACTGAGCGTTCCTCCCAAGACCGTGCCTTCGATTCGTGAAAAATCGATGCGTGAAAAAACCAAGACGATTCGCCCCGGAACCTTCAGCCGGTGGACACACTGGGCGGCCTTTTTCACTGCCATGATTTTCGGAATTGTTCTCTCTCTGGCGTCCCGTGCGGCAGGCTGGGCGTCTCCCTTGGGCCACAGGAACATAGTAGTGGAACCCGGCGCGCACCTGAGTGAGATGGTTGACCACGAGCCGCCTGGAACTATCTTCACCATTAAAGCGGGTGTGTACCGGCTGGAATCCATCCGCCCGAAGGATGGAGATTCGTTTGTAGGCGAACCCGGCGCGACCTTGAACGGTGCTCAACTCCTCGATGGATTTGTGACATCCGGTCAATTCTGGCAGGCCCACACGGAAGCTGCACCACCACGAGGTCAACTGCGCGGGACGTGCGATTCGGCGCATCCCGCCTGTACACTTCCCGAAGATCTTTTCTTCGATGACAAACCTTTGGAGCGGGTCAATGACCGCGGGGACGTGGCTCCCGGCAAATGGTATCTGGATTACTCCGCCCATTCCGTTGTCTTCGCCGACGATCCAACCGGGCATCGAGTCGAACTGAGTGTCATTCCCCACGCCATTTGGGGGGCCGCGCGGAACGTGCGGATTTCAGGCATGACCATCGAAAAATACGCGTGCACGGCGGGAAGCGCAGCTGTGGATGGAAGGTCGAATGCCTCGGATACAGGCTATATGAGCAAAGATTGGGTGGTTGAGAACAACGTGATTCGCCTCAACCACGGAGTGGGAATCCGGCTCGGCGACGGGATGCAGGCGCTTGATAACAAACTCCTCAACAACGGCCAGCTCGGCATCGGGGGATCGGGAACCGGCGACCTGGTGGAGGGGAACGAGATCGCCTTCAATAATTACGCCGGATACCGGTACGACTGGGAAGCGGGAGGCAGCAAATTCGCGTTCACGAAGGATTTGGTTGTCCGCGACAATTACGCGCATGACAACAAGGGTCCGGGTTTATGGACCGACATCGATAATGAGAACTCTCTCTACGACCACAACCATACGAAGTCCAACGAGGGGGCCGGCATCTTGCACGAAATCAGTTATCACGCGGTCATTCGGGACAACCTGATCGAAAACGACGGATTCAGCGCGTTCGGAAAGACTACCCCCTGGTATGGCGGGGGGATCGTTGTGGCCGCGTCCGCAGACGTCGAAATCTTCGGGAACACGGTAAAGGACTGCATGAACGGAATCGTTGGAGTCCAGGAGCAGCGAGGGGCCAATTCCGTTGGAGAACCCTATGTGATACGAAATCTTTACGTCCACGACAATACCATTATCCAGGATCGAGGAATCGCAGCGGGAATTGTGCGCACCGCTCTTCTTGGCGACGCGGTGTTCAATTCTCTCCACAATCGATTCTCCAACAATCATTTTCAACTTGCCTCTACCAAAGCAAAAAGTTTCGCGTGGAGAGGCGACGTGCTTTCCTACGGCGAGTGGACGCTGGCGATGAACCAGCATTGAGAGAGCACCCCGTAGCTTTGCCCTTTCTCTCTTACCTTATATGAAGTTCCTCAACAATACACCCAAGGGGAAAAACATGAAACTCGGGCCAGAAGATACGAACCACGGCGGCGCGGAGATGGCCTCCGCGTCGGCCATCCCTCCCTCCATCGATGTACCCTCGACCAGAATTGTCACAACGAGCTGGGATGACGGTGACCCCTTTGATTGGGATGTCGCAAGGCTGCTCGCGGACCGCAAACTTCCGGGAACATTCTACATTCCAGTCCAGGGGCATCACTCCGATGTGCGGATGGATCGCGCCGATATGTTGTCTCTCGACGCTCAAGGCTTTGAAATCGGAGCGCATGGAGTTTCCCACAAGAACCTTGCCCGATGCAGTTCGCGGCAACTGTTGATCGAGGTGGAAGGCTGCAAAAAGCGTCTGGAAGATGAAATGGGAAAAGAGATCCGGATGTTTGCCTACCCGGGCGGGCGCTACAACCGGCGAGTGATTGCCTCGCTCAAGCGGGCCGGTTTTACGGGTGCTCGCACCACGGAAATGCTTGCGCGCGACGTAAATTTTGCCCCCTTCTCCATGCCGACATCCGTTCACGTATATCCTCACTCGAGAGTGGACTACATTCGCAACCTTCTGCGGGCCCGCGATCTCGGACGCGGGCGGGACTATTTGACCCGGTTCTGGGGAGCGGAAAACTGGGTGTCTCTCGCCAAAATGTATTTTGACTCCGTCCTGAATAGTGGTGGATTGTGGCACCTTTACGGCCACTCCTGGGAAATCGAGGAATTGCAGCTTTGGGATGGTCTGAAAGAGGTTTTGGACTACGTTTCGAACCGACCCGGAGTTCTTTATCTTGCCAACGGACCTATCGTCGACTCGGAATGGACTCAATACCTATCCTCGGAAGTTTGTCCTCCGTCGGCCAATGGTTGCCAGCAAGGCCGCCCCAGTGTTCAGAAGCCCAGGGAGCGCCAAGTGGGAATCTGCCAGGCACGGTAAATTAACCCTTTATGAAAGTCGTTCTCATTCACAACTACTACCAGCAACCGGGTGGAGAAGACCAGGTCTTCACTCAAGAGCGTTCCCTGCTGGAAAGCCGGGGGCACAAGGTGGTGGTCTATAACCGCAGCAACACGGAGTTACTGAATGCCTCACTTGTTCAAAAGCTTCTTTTGCCCAAGCACATGATCTGGGCGGAAGACACGCGCCGGGAAATCCTGCAATTACTTCGCAAAGAGAAGCCCGCCCTCGTTCACGTCCATAACACCTTCATGCAGATTTCACCTTCCGTTTTCGCGGCGTGCCGTGAAGCGGGAGTCCCCGTTATCAAGACGCTCCACAATTTCCGTTTGTTGTGCCCGGCTGCGACCTTCGTTCGTCAGGGCAAGGTTTGCGAAGAATGCCGCGAAGTCTCGCTTTGGCGGGGGATTCGGCACGCTTGCTACCGCGAATCGACCTTTGCCACGGCGGCGGTGGCGACGATGATTGCGGCTCATTGGAAAGCTCAAACTTGGGCGAAAAACGTGACCCGGTATATTGCCCTCACCCAATTTGCAAGGCGAAAATTCGCGGAGGGCGGCCTTAGCAATGAAAAAATCTCCGTCAAACCAAACTTTGTCTTGACTGATCCGGGTGCGAAGGATGGTGTAGGTCAAGGTGCGGTGTTTGTGGGGCGTCTTTCCCCGGAAAAAGGGGTGGAGACTCTGTTGAAAGCCTGGGAA
>JASHSC010000175.1 GCA_030036915.1 Terriglobia bacterium | reverse complement strand
AAATCGCCGCCTTTCATCGAATCGAAAAGACTCCCTCACCCCAACTCCCCTCCCCCTCTTCCCTCTCCCCCGGGGAGAGGGAAGAGGGGGAGGGGAGTTGGGGTGAGGGAGTCTTTGGCGGTGGCGGTCAGTCCGTCAGCTGACGGCCAGCCACCGAAAAGCCTCCGGCTTTGCCGGAGGATGATTACTGTCCAGGGTTTAAGTAATCGGGAACCACAACATCTACAGGCGAAGCCCCCACGGGCACCGTCGTGATCAGAAGCGAGCTGTCCTTGCTCAGGCTGGTAGGGTCGGCGTGTAAAATGGCGAGGCTGGAGGCGGCTTGGTCCGCCACCACCAGGATCCGCTCATCGGGCGTTAGCGCAAGGGCGAGCGGCTCCATGCCGACCTGCGTTGAGGCCAGCAGTTGGCGATTGGGAACGTCCAATGCCTGCACCGTTCCGTCACCGGCATTGGCGATGTAAAGCACGCTCATGTCGCGCCGGAAGACTCCCGCCACAGGTTTGAGACCCAGGGGAAAAGTTTGCTCCACGTTGTCGTGAAACGCGTCGACGATAACCAGCGTGGAGGAGCTTCCTCCCAGAACGAAAATCTCGCCGCCATCGGGCTTCAGCAGCAGGGCCGTGGGTTGTACGCCGATCTCGATGTGAGACAGAAGTTTGTGTCCGGGCAGCGTGGCGGCAGAAATCTTCTCCTCTCCCGTGTCCGCCACAAAAACTTTGGA
This sequence comes from Terriglobia bacterium, assembly GCA_030036915.1. GTDB lineage: Bacteria > Acidobacteriota > Terriglobia > UBA7540 > UBA7540 > Bog-366. Next base: position 4,925 of record JASHSC010000175.1, on the reverse strand, counting down.
GCTATCAGGAAGGATTACCATGGGGCCGGGGGACTGGCCCACGCCGGTCGATCCCAGAATTGCGTGCGTGGCAGCGTCGATGAAGGTAATCCTGTCAGGAGTGGCCGAGGCGACCACCAAAGTTTTTCCGTCGGGGGAGAGCGCCAGGTCGGAGGGCGTACCCTCCAGCCGCAGGTGGCTGATGACGCGTGGGATTCTGTTTTCCGGAGGACTCCCAGGTTCGCCTTCGCAATCAAGGAAGACAAGTTGCTGACCCGCCGGGTCCAGAACGTAGGCGGAACGGCCATCCGGAGAAAATGCCAGGTCTTTGGCGCTTCGGCCCACGTCAAGCGTGGTTAAATTTTTCAAATGGGGAAATGCCGCGACACTGATCTTGCCATCCTCGGATACCACGTACAGTTGTCGCGCCCCAGGCCGTTCCAGAACGCACACCGGGCGGGGGGCAACGGCAAGGGAAGAAGTGGTGCGGAGCCGCGCAAGATTGACCGCTGTCAGTGTTCCGGTTTGATAATCGACCACATAGGCCGAGTAGGGAACGAGGGGCGCGGCGCGGCGGCAGGAAAGAGAACACGACGCCAGAAATGCAAATACCAGTTGGCAGGCGAAGTGGAAAATCTTTCCGGCGCGAGTCCTCAAAACCCATTCGGCTTTGACCCTCGCAATCGTTATGCCGGAGCGAAGCTGCTCGTCCTCGGAGATATGACTCGCGAAGCGCTTCGGTTTGCGGTGCTCGCCGATGGTCACTTGCGGCTCGCCGCTGGCGTGATGGTCCTGCCCAGCACTCCGGCAATTGCTGAGGCTTGCTCAACCAGCGCTTCAAATTGTTGGGGAAACAGAGACTGGTAACCGTCGGAAACGGCGTGGTCCGGGTCGGGATGGACTTCCACGATCAGGCCGTCGGCGCCCACGGCCACCGCGGCGCGCGCCTGGGGGCGATTCTCGATGGCGCAAGGGCCGGCGATGAGGGCCAGCTCTTTTCCTCCCACCGTTACGCCTGCATTGGGCGGGCCGATGTGAATGAGTGAGTCCTCCGGCTTGACCTCGCGGCTCACCAGCTTGAAGGGCTTTGAAACTCGAATGGCTTCGGCGACGCCCGGCAGAATTTCGAATTCCTCCGGCTCGAGCGGGCCGGGATTTCCCGTAATGCCCACGGCGGTGCGCTGCGCCCCGGGCATGGGATGGGCGCGGAAGCCCATGGAAGCGATTTTCTCGCACACGCGGCGAACGTCCGCTTCGCTCGCCTGCGGCTTCATAACGATCAACATGGAAACGTCCTACTGTAATATGCTGGCCTTGCGAGCACGTTGGTAGTCTAATTCAGGGCGGTTTCCCTTACAATGCGTGGTGGCATGATCAAGAAAGGGTTTCTCCTTCTGCTCGCAGGGTTGCTTGTTTCCCCTGCCCGGCCGCAGCAAGGGCGCTGATCCGTTGGGAGATCCTCCGGCTTTGCCGGAGGATGATTACTGCCCGCGCGAGCCTTCGTTCAGACCGACGTTCTTGATCTAAACGGCGCCCCTCATAGGTGCCCATCAACCGGGCCGAGTCGGCCCCAGGGCAGGCGCGAGGCCTGCCCGTACGTAAGATTCAAACTGCAACACGACCGTTAACCTTAATCCCATTGTCAATTGCGCGGGCTCCTTGTTATAGTGCCCTCCTTGTCGTCGGCGATTCGATTGGCCGTAGGCAAATCGCATGCAAAAGAGGTAATTCAATTATGCGTTCCTGGAAAGTTTGGTCGTCAATCGTAGTGCTCTCAGTTACGTCGCTGATGATGGTGGCTTCACCGGTTGAAACCCAGCACGGCGTTGACACATCGTTTCTCGACCGAAGCTGCGCGCCCTGCAAGGATTTCAATCAGTTCGCCAATGGCGGTTGGATTGCGAAGAACCCTATCCCCGCCGCATATCCCGAATGGGGCATCGACAATCTGGTTGTCGAGCACAATCGCGACGTGCTCCATGAAATTCTCGAAGAAGCCGCCCGGAATACCACAGCCGTACACGGAAGCAACGAACAAAAAATCGGTGATTTTTACGCCACGTGCATGGACACGGCGAAGATTGATAGCGAAGGTTTGGCGCCCTTACAGCCGGAGTTGGACCGGATCAGCCGGATTGACGGCGTCCCGGCTTTGGAAGCAGAGATTGCGCATCTCCAATCCCTGGGCGTGGACGCGCTTTTCGGCGTGGATTCAACGCAGGACTTCAAAAATAGCAGCGAGGTGACAGGGGAAGTTGACCAGGGCGGATTGGGGATGCCGGACCGCGATTACTATACTCGTGAAGACGCAAAGTCCAAGACGCAACGCGACGAATACCAGAAGCACGTCGCCAAAATGTTTGAGCTGATGGGCGACCCATCCGCCACGGCCGCCTCCGAGGCGCAAACCGTCATGGACATGGAAACGCAACTCGCCAAAGCTTCGGAGACGGAAGTGCAACGCCGCGATCCTCAGAATGTTTATCACCGCATGCCCCAGGCGGGCTTGAAAACTCTCGCGCCGGATTTTCCCTGGGAGAATTACTTCACCGCAGTGGGTCTTGCAGGCAAAGGCGACGTAAACGTGACGGCACCCGACTTCTTCAAAGAAATGGGCAATTTGGTCTCCGCGCAATCGCTGGCCAATTGGAAGGTTTACCTCCGTTGGCACCTCATCAACAACACTGCGTCGAGCCTTTCAGCCCCCTTTGTAGATGAGAATTTTCATTTCAATGGCACGGTGCTTCAGGGAACCAAGGAAAACCTGCCGCGTTGGAAGCGCTGCGTGCGATACACGGACCGGGAACTGGGCGAAGCACTGGGACAGGTGTATGTGAAAAAGGCATTTCCGCCGGAGGCCAAGGCGCGCGCGCTCGCCATGGTGAATAACCTGATCGCGGCCCTCGCCGACGACATTCGACAGCTTCCCTGGATGAGCGAGCCAACTCGTCAGCAGGCGCTCATCAAGCTGCGAGCGATTACCAAGAAAATCGGATACCCCGACAAGTGGCGCGACTATTCCTCCCTGAACATCATGCGCGGACCGTATGTGGAAAACGTTCTCCGTGCCGATGAGTTCGAATTCCGCCGGGATTTAAACAAAGTCGGCAAACCAGTGGATCGCACGGAGTGGGAAATGACGCCTCCCACCGTCAACGCCTATTACAACCCGCAATTGAACGAAATTGTTTTCCCCGCCGGTATCCTGCAACCCCCGTTTTTTGATTTTCAGGCGGACGACGCCATTAACTACGGCTCCATGGGGGCGATTATCGGCCACGAAATGACCCACGGATTTGACGATGAAGGCCGCCAGTTCGACGCTCAGGGCAATATGAAGGACTGGTGGACTCCTGACGACCAGAAGAAGTTCGAAGCGCGCGGGGACTGCATCGTGAATCAATTTAACGCCTTCGAGGTTGAAGACAAGCTTCATGAAAACGGCAAGCTGGTTGAGGGCGAAAGCATCGCAGACCTGGGCGGCCTCGCCATCGCCTATGCTGCTTATCAGAAGTCTCTGGAAGGGAAGCCTCGGCCGAAAGATATCGACGGTTTTACGCCCGATCAGCGTTTCTTTCTCGGCTACGCTCACAGTTGGGCTGAAAACATGCGCCCCGAATACGCCCGCATGTTGACCAACATTGACCCTCACCCCGTGCCCAGGTTCCGCGTCCTCGGGCCACTTTCCAACATGCCCGCCTTCGCCAAAGCCTTCGGGTGCAAAGCCGGCGACCCCATGGTGCGCCCGGAAAACGAGCGGTGCGCGATCTGGTAGGGAATTGGATATAATCAAGGTATGCCAGTTGACACTCGCCTCACTTACGATGACCTTTGCCTGCTGCCTGAGGACGGCAAGCGGCGTGAGATTATTGATGGAGAGATGTTTGTGACGGCTGCCCCATTGACGCCGCATCAGCGGGCCATTATGCGACTCAGCATCGCGCTCGGCTCCTTTATTGCAAGCAATAGGCTTGGTGAACTTTTTGGCGCGCCTTTCGATGTGGTGTTTTCCCAGTTTGATGTGGTTGATCCCGATCTTCTCTTTATCTCGAGCGCCCGGTCTCATCTGTTGACGAGCAAGAACGTGCAAGGAGCGCCCGATCTTGTTATTGAGGTATTATCGGAGAGCATAGCGCGGGTGGACCGCACGGTCAAACTGAAGCTGTATGGAAAATTTGGAGTGCCGGAATATTGGATCCTCGATACCGGCGGTCCCGCTGCGGACATCTATCGCCGCAGCCCTGAGGGGCTTGAGTTGGCGGCTCACCTTTCCGCGAAAGATGACCTAACCTCGCCGCTATTTCCCGGCTTCCGCTTGCCTCTTATAAAGCTTACCGAGTAGACGTTCGTTGACGCATTTCAAACGGCTCTGTTACCATCAAAAAGTTACCTTTGTGGAGAATTTCAGATGAAGGTGGGCGTGCACACGTCGATTGCCGGAGCGTTGGAGAATGCCGCGCACCATGCGAAGAAAATCGGCTGCGACACCTTCCAGATGTTTTCCGCGAATCCACGCGGATGGCGGGCTCTTGACCCTACGGCGGAGGAATGCGAATCGTTCCAGCAGGCGCGGCGGGCTCACGGGCTTGCGCCGGTGGTGATTCATGATAACTATCTGATTAACCTGGCTTCGGCCGACCCGCTCATCCGCGAGCGCTCCATCGCCGCCTTCCGTCGCGAACTTGAGCGCGCGGTGGCGCTGGGCGCGGACTTCCTGGTGACGCACCCCGGAAGCGCCAAGGGAGCGGCGCCGACGGAGGCCATTCGCACCTGCGTGGAGTCGCTCCTCCAGGCGGCGGCCGGATTGAGGCTCAACGGGTTGACCATTCTGATCGAAAACACCGCCGGGCAGGGAACTGCCATCGGCCGCACCTTCGAAGAGGTCGCAGAAATTATCGCCGGCGCGGAAAGGGAATTGCCCATGGGGGCATGCATTGACACCGCGC
>JASHSC010000174.1 GCA_030036915.1 Terriglobia bacterium | reverse complement strand
AGCGAGAAAGAACTACCGCCAAACCGTAGCCGATTCCTCCTCCTACCAGGGAGAGCATCAGCGCTTCCGTCAGCACTTGGCGAATCACGCGACCGCGATTCGCCCCGACGGCCATGCGAATGGCCAACTCGCGCCGGCGGTCCGTGGCGCGGGCGGCGAGCAGGCTCGCCAGGTTGGCACAAGCCGCTAGCAAGACCAACCCCGCGAGACCCAGTATGCCCAGTGTAAAGGCCTTCGCCGGGCCGCCGATCAGGCTGCCAACCAGACCGGGTTTGGCCAGGCGGAACGCCAGCCCATCATTCTCTGCAGGATGCTCCCGCGCCATTTCGGCCGCGAGAGTGTTAAGATCCGCCACCGCCTGGCCCGGTGAAACCCCCGGCTTAAGTCGGCCGACTACCCACGTGTCCCAAGTGCTGCGATTATCGAGCCAGGCGTTACCTGGTTCGATTTGCGGCTGCATCATCACCGGGACCCAGACGTCAGGCCAGTAGAAGAGTTCCGTGCCATGGAAATCTGCGGGCGCAACTCCCAGCACGGTGAAGGACAGTCGATTGATCCGAATCGTCTTGCCGGCAATTGCCGGGTCGCCGTCAAAGCGCGATTGCCACGCCCTGTAGCTCAGCACCGCGTAAGGGCTCGCTCCGGGATGCAGGTCGTCGTTCTGATGAAAAAAGCGGCCCAGCGCCGGTTTGACACCCAACACATCAAAATAATTCCCGGTGGCCAGGTAGCCCCAGATGCGGTTCGCACCGGCCCTCGTCTCCAATTCCATGGTAGAGATTCGGTATCCGACGAGCCCCGCAAACGTCCGGTTGCGGTCGCGGAGGTCCTGGTAATTCGGGAAAGACTGCGAGGGACCGTAGTTTTTGGTTTCGAGGAAGACGACTTGTTCGGGATGGTCGATGGGAAGCGGGCGGAGCAGAAGCGCATTGACCACGCTGAACACCAGAGCGTTTGCGCCAATTCCCAATGCGAGCGAGAGTATGGCAACGGCGGCAAAGCTGGGATTCCGTCGCAACTGGCGCAGTCCGGACCGCAGGTCGTGTCCGATGCCGGCAAGAAAATTACCGCGCCTGCCACCGCCGATAACAATGGGATCTCGCGGAACACTATCCTCCACTTGCCGCAAGCCGCGCGCCAGCAGGTCCTCTTCTCTTAACTCCCCCATCGCCAGGCGCTGGGCATCCGATTCGGGTGTCCCGCCATTCACCAACTCCTGAAGGCGATTCTCCAGGTGTTGCGCGACTTCTTCCATAATCTCCGCTTCGCGCGCGGGGTTCAGCTTCAGGCTCGCAAGACGTCGACGCATCTCCTGTTCCCAAATCGACATTGGCGTTCCTTGATGTGGGTCACTTCTGCATTCTGACTTTTGTCCCGCGAGCAACCCGCCAGGAATTATTTTCTTGCTCAGGCCGGTTCGGCTTCGGTAATGCGGTTGATTGCTTCGACGAAGGCGTGCCAGCCGCGCCGCTGCGAATCGAGCACGCTGCGTCCTGCCGGTGTCAGGCGGTAATACCGGCGTCGGCGCTGCCCGGCCTTTTCCACCCACCGGCCTTGCAGCCAGCCGCGTTTTTCCAGGCGATAAAGCAGCGGATAGAGTGAGGCCACGTAGAAGCGCACCGCGCCACCGGAGCGTTGCTCAATGAGCTTGCTGATTTCATAGCCGTGCCGCGGCCGGGCTTCCACCAGCGACAGGATCAAGAGCTCCGCGCTCACCTTCTTCCATTCGACCTCCGGCACCTTCTGTTCCATATATGGCATATCAATATAATATCAGTGGTCGAGGCGGCAGTCAAGAGGGTTTTGCCCAAAAAATGCAACGTCGCAGGGTTCTCAGCGGATACCAACTCGCACGGGGATTCACTTGCAGGGGCAAAGCGCAGAGCTTGCGGCCTTGATTACCTGCTCGCGTATTTTTCTGCGCCGAGGAAGTGCAAATTCAGCTCCTCTGGGTGTTGCCGGCGAGGGGCTCAACGTCCACCCATGCGCGTTTGCTCCAGGACTCGAGCCCTTTTTCGGCAAGCTGCAGGCCTTTGGCGCCTTCCAGCAGATTCCATCGAAACGGTTCATCATTGACGACATGGCGCAGGAACAATTCCCACTGGTGTTTAAACGCGTTTTCGTAGACTTCCTGCTCCGGCACTTTTTGCCATCCCTCGAAATAATTTAACGCGCTGGGAGAATCCGGATCCCATACCGGACGCGGCGTTGCGCCATAAGGTTGAATCCAGCATTCACGGAGGCCGGCCACAGCAGAGCCCTTCGTGCCGTCCACTTGAATCGTGAGCAGGTCGTCGCGCCGGACTCGCGTGCCCCAGGATGAATTGAATGGCGCAAGTATTCCGCCTTCGAGTTCGAAGATGGCGAAAGCGGAATCATCGGCTGTACAGGCATAAGGTTTTCCCGATTCGTCCCGGCGCTGGGGAATCAAGGTCGCGCCGATGCAGGAGACGGCCTTCACCGGGGCAAACAGATTGTCAAGGATGTACCGCCAGTGGCAGAACATGTCGAGAACAATGCCGCCACCGTCTTCCTTGCGGTAATTCCACGAAGGGCGCTGTGGGGGAATGGTGTCACCCTCAAAAACCCAATAACCGAATTCGCCTCGAACCGAAAGAATGCGGCCGAAGAAGCCCTGGTCGCGCAATCGTTGGAGCTTCACCAGCCCCGGAAGCCACAGCTTATCCTGTAC
>JASHSC010000173.1 GCA_030036915.1 Terriglobia bacterium | reverse complement strand
TTTTCCGATCCTTTGTTTTCAGTAAGATTCCTGGATTGTTCGTAAAAAAATTGTCCTCCGTCGGGCCGCTGACCGGATTTTCGAAAGATAAAGCTTCAGCCGCTCCTTCTCGGGAAGCTCGCATTCCGTCGCTACTTGGGCCAAATTGCGGAATGCGTCCAGCCGGGCCATGTCCGGAGTGAGCAGGGCGCGAGCCGTCATTCCCATTTGACCGGGCGGAGCGTAATGTACTGCCTCATAAAACCAGCGGAAGATTTCCGAGCGCCCTTTATGCTTAAGGGCGTTAAACCGCACATTGGCTTTGCCCTCCGGCGTGCGCGGCCCCCGGGATTTCCGGGCATTGCGCCGGCAGGCTTCGAGCAACGCCGGCGTAAGAGTGGGTGATTTGCGCAGCGACATATTGCTCCATTTGTACGAATATTGTCGATTCTAGCACTGATATATTGTTTGTTCAAGTGCATTATTACGAAATATCTTCATGTTGAGAGGCCATTGCACTCGGAGGAGGTCAGGGGTATTATCACCGTCGGGCTCAGGATCAAAGACCGAATTTCCCTTTAAAAACGTAGTTTGGGCTGAAGAATGTGCCTCGTGCGAACCTCCGGGCGTGAACTTCCAAGTCGCACTTGGGGCGGCGCGTTGTACAGAGGATCCTGTGGGGAGCGCGCAGACGATGGTGCTCACCGGGACAGGCTCCGCTGCCAGAATTGAGCCGTATCCGGCGGTCCCTCCAGCTTCACCGCCGCCCAGCCCGCCGCCTTCCAATTGAGGGGATAGACTTGCACGCCGGAGACATCTCGTGGCAAGGTCTTCCAGGCTTTGTCAAAATCACGGGCATGAGAAAAGGTGAGATCGTCAACGCGTAGGGGCGGCCCTCGTGGCCGCCCTCGGGCAACCACGAGGGTTGCCCCTACACTGAAGTCGAGGCGGCCGCGTTTCTCGCTGGTCTGCTATAATTCCAACCTTACCGAAGCAATCGCCACTTGCGGCCCTCCGAGTGCGATCAGCTTGCCCGGATTATTCATAAATTTCCTCGAGCCACGGCGGAAAGAAGAAGGTTTCACACAGAGGCCACGGAGTTCAAGCACAGAGAACACGGAGACGTCTCCGCGAACTTCTCTGTGCGCTCGGTGATTCCTTGCTGGGACGATTCCAACAGTAATAGACTCCGTGAACTCTGTGTGAAACGCTTTGGCATTTGCTCTTCGCATGGTCATTTTATGAATGAACCGGGCTAGTCAGCCATTGTTGCGCCCCAAAAAATGTAGAGGACATTCACCTTGTTCCAGGAAGTTCAAGAGCGTATCCAAACCCAGTTCGTGACGGCGGTTCACGAGGCGTTTAAGCTGGAAGTAGCCGCGCCCACACTCGATACGCCTCCCAATCTGGAAATGGGCGACGTTTCGCTGGCCGCCTGTTTTGAGCTTGCCAAGAAATTGCGCCAGGCGCCGCGCAAGATTGCCGAGCAACTCGTTCCCCTTCTCTCTTCGCTGGAGGGAATTGAGCGCGTCACGGTGGCAGGCGCGGGCTATTTGAATTTTCATCTCAATCGAGCTCAAGCTGCGGGGCAATTGTTCGAGAAGCGCGGCGCGGCAGCGGAAGGACGAGCGCAACCCGGCCCCCCAACTGCAGGTAAAATCCTGGTCGAGCACACCAGCATCAATCCCAACAAGGCGGCACACATTGGCCATTTGCGCAACGCCGTTCTGGGCGACACATTTGCCCGCCTGCTGCGTTTCCAAGGGTCGAACGTCGAGGTGCAGAACTACATCGATAACACCGGCGTTCAGGTGGCTGACGTGGTGGTGGGATTCCAGCATTTGGAAAAGAAAACTCTCGCAGAAGTCGAAGCACTTATTCGCACGCCCACGCCGCGCTTCGATTATTACTGCTGGGACCTTTATGCGCGCGTCTTCCAGCTTTATGAGGATGACAAGACTTCTCTGGCCTGGCGCGCCCAGGCACTGAAAGACATCGAAGAAGACCACGGGGAAACCGCCGCGCTCGCCGAGTTGATTTCCACAGCCATCGTCCGCACACATCTCGAAACGATGTTGCGCCTGAACATCGGATACGACTTGCTGGCGCAGGAAAGTGAAATCCTTCGGCTGCATTTCTGGAAGGCGGCCTTCGAAGTGCTCAAGCAACACCATGCCATTCGTTTTGAAAACGAGGGAAAGAATGCCGGGTGCTGGGTGATGGACCTCGCCGGCGCGGTCGCCGAGGGAGCAGGCGAATCTGCCGACGCTGAGGAGACCAAGATCATCGTGCGGTCGAATGGAACAGTGACTTACGTCGGCAAAGACATCGCCTACCACCTCTGGAAGTTTGCGCTGCTGGGGAAAGACTTTGGCTACGAGCCCTTCCATCGTTATCCCGATGGGCACGAGGTCTGGCGAACAACCGTGGGCGGCCGGCCCGATGCCCCGCCCTTTGGCCGGGCGAGCGCGGCCTACGCGGTGATCGATACGCGCCAATCTTATTTGCAGAACATCGTCAAGGCCGCATTCCACGCACTCGGATTTCATGACCATGCCGCGAACCTGCATCACTTTGCATACGAGGTCGTGGGCCTCTCGGCGCGCTGTGCGGCGGAGATGGGAATCGCGCTTACGGAAGCGGATCGCCAGCGCCCCTACGTGGAAGTCTCCGGGCGCAAGGGCCAGGGCGTGAAGGCGGACGACCTGATTGATACCCTCATCGCCCGCGCCGCGGAGGAAGTGAACTCACGCGGCATGGCGCAGGACCCTGCCGAGGCGCAGGACTATGCACGGAAGATCGCCGTCGCGGCGCTGCGCTACTTCCTGCTGAAATATTCGCGTCGCGTCATCATCGCCTTTGATTTCAAGGAAGCGCTGGCGTTCGAGGGCGAGACCGGCCCGTACCTGCAATACAGCATCGTGCGTGCACGGAATATCTTTCGCAAATTCGCAGAGTCCCATCCCGGCTTCGATGCGACGCAATTATCCGGCGCAATTTCCGCGGACCAAATGCAGCGGTTTTATAAAGGGGACGATGGAGCAGCGTTTTGGGAGCTAACTCGCCTCGCCGGCCAACTGGAAACTACCGTGGCGCAGGCGATTTCAAGCGAGGAACCTGCTGTGGTGGCCAAATACGCCTTCCGCCTGGCCCAGGCCTTCAACAATTTTTACCACCACTTCCACATCCTGAGTGAGCCGGACGCGCCTCGGCAGAATTTTCTACTTTACCTGGTTTACCTGACCGAAAAAACCTTGACGCTCGCCACCGAGCAGATGGGAATCGAAATTCCCGAGCGGATGTAAATCGTGGCACGGGAATCTCTGCCCGTGCGCATGGGCAGGCTGCCCATGCCACGACCTAAGCGGAAAAATCCGTCAACAACTGCACCAGCGTGCGCACGCCGTGGCCCGTGGGACCTTTAGCGCGGTAGGGCTTTTCGTCGTTCGCCCACCTCGTTCCGGCGATATCCAGGTGCACCCAGGGAGTGTCCCCGGCGAACTCACCGATAAACATGGCGCCGGTAATCGCACCGCCGTATCGCCCACCGGTATTTGCGAGGTCGGCGATCGAACTTTTGTAGAGCTCGCGATAATCCTCGTCAACGGGCATTTGCCACATTTTTTCTCCGGCGTGGTGCGCCGCAGCGATAACGCGATTTACCCAATCCTTATTCCAGCCGAAGACGCCGGTGGTGATGGAGCCGAGCGCGACCATGACGGCGCCGGTGAGGGTTGCGGCGTCAATCAGCACCGTGCAACCCAGGCGCTTGGCGTAGGTCAGAGCGTCCGCTAGAACCAGGCGGCCCTCAGCGTCAGTATTCAAGACCTCGATGGTTTTTCCGGACATGGAGGTAATCACATCGCCGGGTTTGTAGGCATTGCCGCCGGGCATATTTTCAGTCGCCGGAATTAAGGCCATGACCCGAACGAGAGGCTTAAACTGGGCAACAGCTTGCATGACCCCGAGCATGGTGGCGCCACCCGCCATGTCGGTCTTCATTTCGTGCATGTTCTCGCTGGGCTTGATGGAGATGCCGCCGCTATCAAAGGTAATTCCCTTCCCGATCAGCCCGATGACGGGCTCGGCGGGAGCACCTTCGGGGGAATAGCGGATGACGATCAGGCGCGAAGGTTCGCGGCTGCCCTGCGCCACCGCCCAAAACGCTCCCATTTTGAGTTTCTGGATTTCCTCCGGCCCGAGTACTTCGCATGCCAGGCCGAAGCGCGCCGCCATTTTCTCAGCCTGCTCCGCCAGGCGCGTCGGCGTGAGGCGGTTCGAGGGTTCATTCACCAGCTCGCGCGTGAAATTCTGGGCTTCACCCAAAATTCGTCCGCGCTCAACCCCCACCGACGCCTCCTGCGGAAGCGGGCCGCCGCCGGTCGCCAATATCAATGTTCCAATTCCTTTTTCATCCTTCGACTCGGTTCGATAACGGTCAGGATCAAATTCCGCAACCAGCGCACCCTCCACAACTGCTGCGACCGTGTGGGGAGCGGCGGAGCCGAGAATCCAAACCATCTCGTGAACTCCTCGCGAACGCAGGTGCCGCACGGCAGCTCCCGCCAGGTGGCGAAGCTGCGCCTCACTGAATTTTTCGCTTTTGCCTGCGCCCACGACCAGAAGCTTATCCGCGGATAATCCATCGGGCCAGCGGAGGGGCGTGCACTCAAACAGCTTGCCAGTAAGCTCGCCCGCCTCATGCATTTCCTGCAACAGGCCGCGCGTTTCTTCCGGAAGTTTCTCAACAGTACCGCTGGATGCGGGGGCTTCCTCAAAGCTGTAGGCGACCAATGCGGTAGCAGAAAGCTGCGCGAGCGGTGTAGATTGGAATTCAATTTTCACGATGAGGGGCTCCTTCGCAAGAGGATGAAAAAAATCAGAACCTTCGTCTTCGATGTTCGTGGATGGCTTGTTGCGTCTCGCGCTCGATGGTGCGGCGACGCGAGGTTTCGCGATGGTCATACACTTTCTTGCCCTTGGCCAGGGCAATCTCGCACTTGATCAGGTTCTTTTTGAGGTAAACCCGGGTTGGAATCAAGGTGAAACCCTTCTCCTGAACCCGGCCCGCCAGCTTGTCCAGTTCCTGTCGATGAAGCAGCAGGCGGCGGTCACGAAGGGGATCGTGATTGGCATAGCTGCCCGCGGAATACGGGCTGATGTGACAATCAATCAGCCACGCCTGGCCCTTCTGCATTTCCACGTAGCTGTCCTTCAGGTTAATTTTCCCATCGCGGACGGATTTCACCTCCGTACCGGTCAACTCCACGCCGGCCTCGAACCGCTCCAGCAGATGATAGAGATGCTGCGCCTGCCGGTTGATGGCGAAATGCTTTGGCTGGGGCGTAGAAACCTTGGACACTAGGGATCCCCTCAAGGGAAAAACTTCGAATCAACACAAGAAATTTTAACACAGGGCTGCCGACTGGATGCGGAGCTAGTAAGGCTTATTCCTGGCGACGGAGCATTGGCGGAATGTTTTCGTAGAGTAATCATCCTCCGGCAAAGTCGGAGGCCTTCGCGGTGGCTGGCCCCTCGAAGGGCCTGACCACCCCGGCAAAGCCGGAGGATCTCCCAAGTATTAGGTAAATAGTTCAGATTACAGTGGATATGTCTTCCTCGCCTGCGCGGGATGCGCCCCGCAGGGATGCCGGTCCCGCGCGTGCATGGTTAATCGTAGCTAACTCCGTAGACCTTTCGATTGGTGCCGGCAATGGTCCGTTGACGGACGATGCGCGCATGGACCTCCGGACTTTCGCCCGTTGGGCTGTAGGGACAAGCCACCATAACTCCTGTGCCGTTCGCATAATTCTTCTCGCTGACGAAACTGAACCCGCCTTTTGAGACGTTGTCGCTCTTGGAAACCTCGACGCCGCCCTGGTAGTCGCGAACGCGCACGGGCATTTGCAGCGCCACGCGGCGATGGCGGCGCAGATCGGCTCCTGTTTTGTCGCGGGTGGGCGCGGGTTTTGCGCTTTCAACGGCTAATTGCTTTTCCGCGTATCCCCAGGAAGTCTTGCGATCGCAGCTTTCGCACTGCCGATTCAGAACTCCCGTCGCATCCAGAACTTCAACCTCCACCAGCGAGAGGCGCAGCATGACAGCAGTATGGCAGGCTTGGCATTCAAGCAGAGCGGCAGCCTCAGCAATGTCGCCTTCAATGGGGGGAAAGCGGATTCCCCAGATGTCCTCTTTGGGGTTGCTGTATTCCACGCCCCATTCGCCGCCTTTTTCGCTGGGAGGCGCAGTCGGCCCTACCACACGGAACTCCGCTTCGCGGTTGTTGGTCAGATTCACGATGCGCACGAGGCTTCCGACCGCCAATTTCTCCCCAAGTTGGATTCGCGCGCCGTGGCGATTCAGGACCAGAGTCCTGCCTTCCGCCTTGATTTTTACTCCGGCCGAATCTATCCCGTGGACGCGGAGAGGAATTGTCAGCCTCAGCCGGTCGGAGCGCCGCTTCTGTGCAACCATGGAACCCTTCCTTGTGTAAGTCCGGTTTCGGATTCGTGCGATTAACTTACTTAAATGAAGGCGCTTTTGCAAACTTTTCCTGCGGAAAAAATTGCATTGTCATAAAGGAAACAATCCACTATGATTTGAATGCGGGGTGGAGCAGTCTGGTAGCTCGTTGGGCTCATAACCCAAAGGTCGCTGGTTCAAATCCAGCCCCCGCAACCAAC
>JASHSC010000018.1 GCA_030036915.1 Terriglobia bacterium | reverse complement strand
CATGCAGGCGATATTCGCCACCACTCCGAACACCGGCACCGCCATATGGCGGATAAAACTGTAGCTGGCGTGGTTGCGGTAGGCCACGATGCAGATCACGCAACTGAATCCGTACAGCAGAAACGTTCCGAAGTTCGACGCCAGTGTGATGGCCAGGGCGAATTGGGCAGGGCGGCCATCTTATCGTGGGTCAGGTAGCCGAAGCTCGACCAGAAGCCGTGCGGCAGGGCCTGGATGGCTGCGTCCGCGGGGGCCGAGGAATCACCGAACACCATGACCAGAGCCACGCAACCGATCACTGCGGATATTATCGCCAGCGTCCAGATGGCGCGGTGCGGCGTCAGCTTTTCGCCGTGCAGCATCCCGAAGTGTTCCGGCACTTCGTCGTCTTTGCCCATGGCGTAGGTGACTCGAGCACCGGTGTTCACGCAGGAGAGCGTAGTGCCAATGAGGGCCAAGAACACCGTAACTGCTTCACACAGCATAAAGATGCGGCCTCGGCCGGGACCGAAGAGAGCATCGCCCACCGTTACCATCATGTCGCCGATGGGCGCGGCGGAGCTCACAGCATTTTGCATGGTGTACCCACTATTCAGAAAATAGTTGGCGCAGAAGTATTCCACCAGGTAGCAGAAGGCTCCCTGCACGAGCAGTGAGGTAATGACCGCAATCGGAATGTGCTTCTTGGGATCGCGGGCCTCTCCGCCCAGTGAAGTACACGATTCAAATCCTACTAGAATCAGGATCGCCACCGTAGCTTGGACAAATACCCAGCCCCAATTGTGGGCGCCGATGACTGACCGGGCGCTGCCGTGGGACAGGAAATTTCCGCTAGCGTCCTGCGTCGGGTAATCAATTGTGTAGGGCACGGGCTTGCCGGAGGCGTCCAGTTGGGGTTGGGGCACACCCGCCGAGTCGCGCACAATGGTGTCAGTCGCTTGTCCGTTCACAGTCGTCTTCTGGGTGGCGAACTGGTAGTTGTAGGCTTCCCCGGATGTGGAATCGAATTGCCAGGCAACGCTCCCCGGGGGATGGTTCATGCGGTAGCTCAGCGCCATCACCGAAAACACCAGCAGGGCGCTGATCTGGATCACGTTGATGGCAATGTTCACCGCCGTTGAGCCCACTACGCCTCGGTAGGCGATGTAGGCCACGCCAAAGGAAAACGCGATGGCGACCGCCATCATAAACGCCGGTCCCGGATTCGAGGCATTCATGAAATTCGGCCAGAGCGTCCCCACGACGTAGCCGACAAAGATGCCTGTGACGGCCACCATCACGCCGGGGTAGATCCAGTAGTAAAGGTGCGACGCCCAGCCGACAATAAACTTCGAAAGGCGGGCATAGCGCCATGCCTTGTCATGGTTGAGAAAAGACTGTTCAGCAAAGAAATACGAGCTCCCCGGACCTGGATACAACTTCGCCAGCTCGGCATAGGAGACCGCGGTGGCCAGGCACAGGAGCAAGGCCACGAAGATTCCCAGCCACATGGCCGGCGCTGTGCTGCCCTCGGTTGCCTGTGGGAGGAAGGTGAGCCATAGAAATGCCCCAGGGGCAATCAGCGCCATGGCATTCATTGTTAAGCCCGTCAGACCCAATGTGGGTTTCATTTCAGTTGAGGTATTCTCTGCCATCTTCACACTCCTTTTTTTGATTTGTCGAGAGACCCAATTCTTGCCTTGCCGTTCACGGCCCTTACCCTTGCGGCCTCCTGTTCACGTTATGCAATCGTTCCGGGTTAATCATGACGCTTCAATTCGTTGACTGTGGTGTATAAGCGAATAGCACCTTGTCTTCTCAAAATCTTTAGCCCTCCCTTATGCCTTCTTCACATCTCCCCGCGTACCTTTGGAGGGTCGGGGTTCTGCCAAGGTTAAGGGCACGACCGAAAAACGAAACTCTGAATGCGGCCGTGCCAGCCACTCAGAACCCATCGGAAGGAGGTTCACCATGTGCACAAAGATTCTCTGCCAGACGCTCTTAATGATGACGCTGGCCTTCGGAAGCCTCGCCTTGGGCGCGCAAATGCCGCAGTTTATTATGAACGCCCGAGACCTGAGGTCTGCTCTTAAGGCTGCCAAGACGCCTGGGGATCATCAGCGCATCGCGGCCTACTGCAGTGTCGAAGCAGAAAGCCTGGATGCCGAAGCAGCAGCAAATGAACAGGCCGCCGAGGCTTCTCGCAATAGCCCCGTGATAAAGAACATCATGGCGCTGAATACAGCAGCACGTTACGACTCCACGGCGACAAAGCTGCGCAAGCAAGCACAGTCGTACCGGAATTTAGCGGAACGACAACAGCGAATCGCAGAGACTGCTGAATGAAGCCACTTGAGGACGGGAGGGGAGAGCCACCCCCTGGCGGATCAATCCTCCCGGACTCAGAGGCTCCACGGGCTTCGACATATCACTTCTTCGGGACAATGTTGTCGCCAAACATGAATCCGATTTCACCTACGGCACGAAACTGGTTAGTGTTCATACCCGTGGGACCAAACGTATAACCCGCCGTGGAGTTGGTCGCATCAACCCAGGAAATATCTCCGCGAACGAAGAAGCCTGCCGCTTGAAAGGTAGGCGTCGCAGTGAGCGATGCGCCCCCGCTGCCGGGACCGAAAATCAGATTCACAGATCGCTGAGAGGCGCTCCCCGTGCTCGAGATATATTCCCCGCGACCCGCGAGCGAGAAGCCGTGTTTGAAGGTGCGACTCACCAGGATCGCCGCGCCATTTGTCGAGGCGCCGTTGGCGATGCCGATCTTCACGTTGGTCGGAACGTCGGTGTACTGGTAATAGGGCTGAATGACCCAAGCCCCCTTCGTGTACGTGTAGATGACATTGTAAATACTGCCGCTGTTTTGCACAGGTGCGACCGTAGTCACAACGGAGGACTTAGAATCGGCGTTTCCGCCTCCCACGAATGCTAAGGCATGCGGCCCCTTGGTGAAGGTTAAGGAACCCGTTAACCACGTGTAACGGTTGGAATAGAAGCCATCATTCCAACTAAAAGACGCGGTAAGATATTTGCCGATCGCC
>JASHSC010000172.1 GCA_030036915.1 Terriglobia bacterium | reverse complement strand
CAAAGTAAGAATCGAGGAGTATGCCACGGCCTTAGCGACGTTGAAGGCATCGTGTTCGAACGCATGTCGTGCAGCGAGTTTCAACACGTTGAGGAACTGTACGATCATCTCCTGAACGGGGGAAGCACTGCGTAGCCGCAGATACACTGGCAAGCGACGCCTTTGCGGATCTTGTTCCGTTGTGTGTTTGGAAACCGGTTGCATGATCGAGTTCGCGAAGGGCTGAATCTGTTTGGTAGGGCGGCCCGCTTAGATTACAGGGCAGGAAATTGCTTTCGGTGAACCCTCCCTTCCTTTAATAAGGATAGCACATTGCAATAGGGAATTCCCCGCAAGACAGTCCAGACGGACTGGCTTTTATTACGCAACGAGCAACTCCTCCCGGTCTTCGATCAATCCTTCGCCTGGCCTGGGCCGGGAGGCGATGGTGCCGAGGCCGAACCGCCGGATGCCGGGGAATTCGCGACAGGCTGAATGCCGGCGCCGCTCAGTGAGACACTCTGCGTACTTCCAGTGACCCCGCCCTCGCTGTCACTAATCGTCAAGCTGCCGTCGCGAGCCCCCGTGGCCGTGGGCTTGAAGGTCACTGAAATCGTGCACTGTTCGCCGGAATCCAAATTCGTTCCGCAGTCGTTGGTCTGCGTGAAGTCCCCTGTGGCGGTGATGCCGGTAATGGGCAAGGGGGCTTCGTTGAAGTTGCTCAGCGTAACAGTCTGTACGCTGCTGCTGCAGATGGCCTGGGCGGGGGAGAGAAACGAGGTAGGAACCGTTTTGGACTTTTGAATCAAGCCTGAGATGAAACTTCGGCCGGTCCTCACACCGCCCCCCTCAAGTTTGCCCGTCAGCCGACGGACTCCGGACCAGAATGGCACGAATCCTGACCCCCGCCCCCTCGGGTTATTTCATTTCCTTCCAAGTGTTTGCTGATGAATGATATATGATATTCTATACTTTTCGCTGGGCGGAATATTCGCCATTTGCAGTCCTTGGAGGGCTATGCCGGTTCTGGAGTGCGTCGTTTTTGTGTTGGCCTTAATCTGGTCGCTCACCCCATGGGCTTCACCGGCCACGGCTCTCGCCGCCGGGATTGTTTTTGGCATGACGTTCACGCACCCGTTTCGCAAGCAGTCGCAACAAGCCTCGAAAATACTGTTGCAGGTGTGTGTGGTGGGTCTGGGCTTCGGGATGAGCCTGCTCGAAGTGGTGCGCGTCGGAAAATCCGGCTTCCTCTACACTTTGCTGGGCATCACCTTTTCCCTGGTGGTGGGAATGCTGCTGGGGAGGTTGTTCAGCGTTCATTCGACGAATGCGTTTCTTGTTTCGGTCGGTACCGCGATCTGCGGCGGAAGCGCCATCGCCGCGGTCGGCAAAGTGATGGACGCCAACGACGACCACATGGCGGTATCCCTCGGGACGGTTTTCATTTTGAATGCGGTTGGTCTCATGATTTTTCCGCCAATCGGCTCTTCCCTCGGCCTGAGCCAGACGCAGTTTGGACTTTGGGCTGCACTGGCGATTCACGATACCAGTTCGGTGGTGGGCGCCGGAGTGAAGTACGGCGCTGTGGCCTTGGCCGTGGCGACGACAGTCAAATTGGCGAGAGCACTTTGGATTCTACCTGTCTCCGCTGCCACCGCAGCAGTAAGGCACAGCAAAAATCGCGTTCAATTTCCCTGGTTTATTCTTTTCTTCATCCTGGCCGCGGTATTTAATACTTACGTCGGGCAGGCGGGCCACGTGTGCCATCAACTCGCGAATTTGGGCAAGATCGGCCTGACCGCAACCCTTTTTCTGATTGGAACCGGCATTTCGCGTTCCACGTTGAGAGCCGTGGGCGTCCGGCCACTGGCCCAGGGACTGGCTCTTTGGATCGTAGTTGCCAGCCTTTCGCTCTTCTTGATTCAGAGGGGCCTCATCAGCTTATAGATGCCCTTGGCAGAACACGGCGTCGCCGCCGGGTGGCGCAGACTCCTGGGGTTGGGAGTCTGCGATCCCGAAGGAACGTCAGGCTTGCAGTGTCAGACTGAGATAACACCCGATGCATCCACCAGCCCTGAAAGCATGGGTAGCCACGGTCAGGGCTTTTCTGACCGTGGGCTCGCGAGTCGTGAGCAAGCCCACGGTCAACCCGCGCTGCGAGTTGACCGTGGCTACCCCGGCGTGCCGCACAATTAAGCGCGTTATTTTATGTGGCCAACTTAGCGGCAAGTGCCGCGAAATGGCGAGAAAAACTCGCCGCTACGTTGCGAACCACGAATTTTCCACAGCCTCTTTAACGCCCCTGCTTCAGGGGGAGGACACCTGCGGGTGATGAGGGAACAACCACTGGCGAGGGGCTGGCAGTGATGGGCGCGGTTCCCGTGCCCGCGAGCGTTACGATCTGCGCACTGCTTTTGAGGCCGTCATTGTTGTCCGTGATGGCCAGTGTGCCGGAGAGAGTGCCGGTGGCGCTGGGCGCAAAAGACACAAGAATCGTGCAGGTGCCGCCGGCGGGCACGCTGCCCTGGCAATTGTTGCTCTGGGAAAAATCGCCGCTCGCCGTAATTGCGGCCACGGTGAGCGCGGCGGTGCCCGGATTCGAAAGCGTGACGGCCTGCGCGGCGCTGGTGGTTCCCACACTCTGACTGGAGAAAGTCAAGCTGCCGGGCGAAATGGCCGCCGCCGGCCCCTGCGGCCATTGCAGCATCACGGACACACTGTTCGCCTCCGAGTTGGCGGTCACGAGATCCATTCTGCCGTCGCCGTTGAAGTCACCCACCGCCACGCCCCACGGATTCGCTCCCGTGACCGGCGGGGAGGCCGTAGGTGCGAAGGTTCCATCACCATTCCCCAGCAGAATCGTGGCCTGGCCGCTGCCGTTGTTGGCCACGGCCAGGTCCGGCTTTCCGTCGGCGTTGAAATCCGCGACGGCGATTGAGTAATTCGAAGTTCCCGGAGGAATCGCCGAGGCTGCGGCAGGCGTGAACGTGCCATCGCCGTTGCCGAGTAGAACGGTCACTCCGGAATTGCCTTGGTTCGCCACGGCGAGGTCAAGTTTGCCGTCGCCGTTGAAATCCCCGGCAGCAATGGCGTAAGGGCTTGGCCCCGTAGCGGGCGCGGCGGAGTCGGAGGTAAACGTGCCGTCGCCATTACCCAGCAGAATCGAGACGCTGCTGTCGGCGGAGTCGGTCACCGCCAAGTCGAGTTTGCCGTCGCCATTGAAATCGCCGGCGGCAATACCTTCAGGCATAGCGCCTGTGGCCGGTGACGCAGCGGCTGCCGAAAACGTGCCATCACCGTTGCCGAGCAGAATCGAAACGTTGTAACTGCCCTGGTTCACCACAGCCAGGTCCAGTTTGCCGTCGCCATTGAAGTCGCCCGCGGCGATGGCTACGGGCTGGGCGTCCGTCGCGGGCGACACGGCGGCCCTGAACGTGCCATCACCGTTCCCCAGCAGAACCGTCAAATTGCCGCTTCCCAGATTCGTAATCGCCAGGTCCAGCTTCCCGTCGCCGTTGAAATCGCCCGCGGCAATTGCGGAAGGAATCATGCCCGTCGCGGGAGACACGGAGGTGGGCACGAACGTGCCGTCACCCTTGCCAAGCAGAACCGTCACGCTCTGACTGTTTTCGTTGAGGATGGCAATATCTTCCCTGCCGTCACCGTTAAAATCCGCCACCACCATGGGCAGCGGAAAATTTCCCACCGCTATGGGCGAGCCGCCTGCGGCCGCGAAAGCCGCGGTGGGCGCGGGAGGCAACACGGAAAACGGCACGAGGTTGGAATTCGTCTCTGCGCCAGGATTCGCCACGCTCACGCGCGCTGTTCCGGGCGTGGTAATGGCTTCGGCGGGAACCGCCGCCGCCACTTCTTCGCTGCTGAGGTAAGTGGTGGCCAACGCCATGCCGTCCCAATCCACCGCAGCGCCGCGCGCGAAGCCCGTGCCCGTGACCATAAACGTGAAGGGCGGACTACCCGGCGCGACGCTCGCGGGAGTGAG
>JASHSC010000171.1 GCA_030036915.1 Terriglobia bacterium | reverse complement strand
CTGAGCCATCCCGCCTACAGCGCGGCGGGGTGCACCATCTCCTACCACTGGCGCGCCGCGCAGAACGGCAAGGTGGCCGACGACAAAGATTACACACTGAACCTGCGGGAGGTGCAGGACCTGGCGGTGATGACGCAGGAACAGAACCAGAAGCAGGTGGATGCCCGGAACGGCCAGCCGGCTTGGCAATCGCAGATCACGCCCGCGCTATTCGTGCTGGTGGCGCATCGGCCCAAGAAAGTTGACAACGTGTTCCTATTCTCAGACGAACAAATGGCCAACCGCGTGGCCAAAGCCATGCTGCACGCTGTGGAACTCTGCGGAGGAGGGAATAACGAGCCGTTCTGAGGGGCGCAGGGCAAAATCCGCTGAGAACAGGAGATTGGAATGATGAACCGCAAACTGGCAATTGAGGCCGTGCTGCTGCTCGTGCCGCTGGCGGCGGGCCTTGCGTGGGCGCAGAACCAGACGCCGCCTAATGAGGGTCCCTCCAACAGTACTCTGGCTAGTTCCGTTACTGCTCCCACACCGCCGGCGCCCAGCGTTACAGCTACCGCCCAAGTAAGCCTGAAAACAGGCCTCCAAATCCACCCTAAGCATGGCACTCCCACTGATATGCTTGCGACGGCAACCCTGGAAACCTACGACGGCGCGCCAGCCATCGCCTTCCCTATGACCTACGAAGCAAGAGACCCGCTAACATTCGGCCAGGTCGGTCCTTGTGCCAGTGGCACGTTTCACGTCACAAGTGAGGCCGTCACCTACATAGCCGATACCAGCTTCGGAGCGGAATGCCCGGCGGGACTGCTTTTTACGTTATCCCGCAACACAACCAATCTGGTCAAGGAAGGGGGAAGGGAAGGAGACTCATTCAGCCTTTATGTTTCAAAAAAGCGCTACCGGTTCGCCGGCGCCAAATTCGACTCAGATTTCTTGATTCTGTTTCGCCAAGCCATCAGTGATTTTCCCGGCGCCTATGCACGGGTGCAACGGGGCCAGTAGGAGAAGGGCAGCCAATTGCGTGTCAAACGCGCCAGGCTTTGTTGATGATAGCCAAGCCGTAGGGGCGCCCCTCGTGGGCGCCCTCTCGCGGGCAGGCACGAGGCCTGCCCCTACGCTCGGCCCAGCCATGATATGGAGGGAATTATGCGTTTTTGGATTCTCGGAATGCTTCTAGCTGTAACCTGCGCCGCCCAGGACGTTCCGCCGCCGCCCAAGGCAGCGGACGCCGCGCCCAGTGTGGAAGCTCAGATGAAGTCCCTTCAGGACAAGATCAACTCGATTGGGCAAGTGAACTGGAATTGGAGTACCCGGAACACAAACACCGGCGAAGTCATGGGTCCGAAGCCAGTATCGGTAGTGACGGCGCTCGACCTCCGTCCGCGCACCTGCGAAATGAAAATTCAGATTAAATGGAGCACCGGAAGCCCCAGCGAGGCCAGTTACTTCCTTGAAGAGCTTGACAAGATCGACGTGGGAAGTTTCCAGGACCAAATGACCCAGTATTTTGTATTGCAAGGGCACCCAGAGATTCAGTATTCCGTCAGTCCCACCTTGTACACCGTGATGTTCAACGGAGATTTTCGCAATACAGTGAGAGTTGCCGACCAGCAGACCGCCAATCAGATTGCCGATGGGCTGCGGCAGGTAGCGCAGTCCTGCATGGCCATCCCGCCCGCGCCGCCCAACAGCGGACCGAGTATGGAAGAGACGCTGGGTTTCATCGCGGACAAGGTGAATGCGCAAGGCGCCGTCAGCTTTCTCACCACCGTTCAGAACACGGCTGCCGGCACGAGCGGTGCGCCGTCAAAAGGCTCCGAGCAGATATCCGCCGCGACAGGAGATACGCGGACCGGCATCCTGAAGTATCACATGAAGAACCTCGCCGGAGACAAAACCGTGTCGGATTCCGATCTTCAGCTCTCGTTCCGTCGAATCTCAAAGATCAGCGTGGCGACTCACCAGGAAGCACTCACAGCCAGTTTGGCTCGCGGTGGGCACCCGGAATTGTCGGTGGTAATTTCCCCGGAATTTTACGATTTGGCGGTCACCGACACGGCAGGCGGCATGCTGTATTTTCCATTCACCGACCAGGACCTCGCCAACCGGGTGGCCAAAGCCATGCTGCACGCCTCGGAACTTTGCGGCGCAGGGAATAATGAGCCGTTTTGAGGGTCGAACAGCGTCGCACCGGCGCGCCTGGTGTGGCTGGGCTTGCGCTGGCTGCACTGTGAGCATGGCTAACGCCATGAAGCGGTGAAGGGAAGGCGAATCACAGAGGGCACGGAGTTCGCAGAGCAAGGTCACGTCGGCCCGCTTCGGCGGAAAAAGGAGGCTATGGTGAGAAAACAAACGATTGAAACGAAGCGGCTGTGGGGAGTGGCCGGTTTCGTAATTCTTGCCGTGCTGGCTGCGCCAGCGGCGCGGGCTCAATCCGATGCGCCGGAATACGGCATCTACGATGGTAATCCGGGCCTGATGTACCACGGAAGCCACAAGAGCAATGCGGTCGTCGAGATGGTTCAATTGAACGGGGAACCAGCCTTCCGCGTGGCGGTGGGGGATTTGCACGGTTTTAAGGAATCGCATGGTTTCCTGTTCATCGGAGCCTCAGGTGTGGTTTGCCACATGACAGGAGACCAGCAGATTGACTTTCAGCTCGCCAGGGGCGACATTGTGCAGGCGAAAGCCGGTCACCGTGCAGGCGGTCCCATCGGTTTCGAGTTTCACACCAAGTCCAAGGAGTACAAGGTGGATTGGGTAGATGGCGTTCACTTTGACTTCGATGAGTACAGGGGCCCCAATAACTCGCCTCTCGAAATGCTGCTCAATCAAATGCTCAACGATTTCCCTTCAGCTTTGGCGGAGTTTCAAAAAGTAGCGCAGGCCGGCCAGGAAGCCGCGGCGCTGCACCCGCAGCAGGCCCAGCCCCAATTGGCGCAGATGACGACGCAAGCGGCTGCATTTGCGATGCAGGCAGGCACGGCGCCAAGCACGCCCATGCCGGCCAAGCCTGCCGCCGAGGGCGCGAGCCTGGCGGATACCATGAAGTTCATCCAGGACAAACTGAATGAGTCCGGTCAGGTGCATTTTGCCGCCAGCATCACGGACGGCACGGGCGGTAACCCGGCAAGCCTCAATCTGACGCAAGCGTGGACCAACGTGGCGGCGGACGCGGCGACCTGCCGGATCAGCTATCACTCCAGCCTGGCGGCCAACGAAGGCGTGGCCGCTGGCGGAGACGCGGCGATCGCGGCGTGGGAGATCGAGAAAATCGAAGTCTTGCCTATGGAGCAGTTCTTCGCCCTGGCCGCGGCTAAGGCAGGGCGCCCGGAGTGGAGTGTGCAGGTGCAGCCGCCCGTTTCGGTGCTGCGAGCCCAGTTGCACGGCGGCGGATTCGCGGCCTTCGCCTTCTACGACGCGGACCTGGCCGACCGCATGGCGAAGGCAATGGTACACGCCTCGGAACTGTGCGGTGGCGGCAACAAGGAACCGTTTTGATGGATAGCCGCCGACGGACCAGGCACTAACGCTCGAACCCAAACGAGGGAGGAAATTATGCGCGTGCTGTGTCTTCTGATGACTCTGACTCTAACCTGCGCCGCCCAGGACATGCCCCCGCCGCCCAAGGCGGCGGACGAAGGTTCCAGCCTTGCCGATACCATGAAGTTCATTCAGGACACGCTCGGGGAGCAGGGCAAAGTGAATTATATTATGCACCTTCAGGATGGGAAGGGTAGGGATAAAACTTACTCACACACCGACGAGGTCAGTAACGTAATGGCGAGTGCTCCCGCTTGCACGGTCGACTACCACTGGCGCTCTAATATTTATGGCGAAAACCGCTTGATCCCCCTGAAGGATGTACGCAATATCGCGGTTATGCCTCCTAGTATGCAGTGGCGCACCGATCCTCCGCTTTTTGGCCTATTTGTAAACGGGCCTAACAATGGAGGGAGCTTCGAGTTTTTCGATGGGGCCCTTGCCAACCGTGTGGCGAAGGCATTCGCCCACGCAGTCGAGTTGTGCGGTGGCGAAACCTACGAGCAGGCATTTGCGATGCAGTCAGGCACGGCGCCAAGCACGCCCATGCCAGCCAAGCCTGCCGCCGAGGGCGCGAGCCTCGTGGACACCATGAAGTTCATCCAGGACAAGCTGAATGAATCCGGGCAGGTGCATTTTGCCGCCAGCATCGCGGACGGCACCGGCGCTGATCCCGCAAACCTCAGCATCGTGGAAGCGTGGGCCAACGTGGCGGCAATCGCGGCGGCCTGCCGCATCAGCTATCACACCAGCCTGGCGGAAAACGGAGGTGCGGCGGTCGGCGAAGACGCGACGCTCGCCGCGTGGGAGATCGAGAAAATCGAAGTCTTACCCATGGATCAATTCTTCGCCCTGGCCGCGGCGAAGGCGGGGCGCCCGCAGTGGACCGTGCAGGTTCAACCGCCTGTTTCGGTGCTGCGGACCCAGTTGCATGGCGGCGGATTCGCGGCCTTCGCCTTCTACGACGCGGACCTGGCCGACCGCATGGCGAAGGCCATGGTACACGCCGTGGAACTGTGCGGCGGCGGGAACAAGGAGCCGTTTTGACTGCGGCTCCCAAGTAAGGACGGTCATCAATCCCGACCGAACCTGGCCGGCGACCTGGCTCGGGCCACGCCCCATTGGGTGAATTTGCGCGCGGCTAGCCTGAAGCCGGAGCCTCTCTCGAGATAGGCTGATTGCAGCGAGTAAATCCACGCACTCCACTCGTGGGCAAGTGAACTGCCCGTCGTTGGGGATTTTTGGACCTTAGGCCTTGCCCCCTTTTACTCCCGGCCAGCAGACCTGGCAAAGGATTCCGAACTTCCACCGAGAAATCCAACCTACCAGTTGAGTCGCAGCGCCATCTGCAATTGGCGCGGCGTGTTGAAGATGTCATTATTCGACTCGAGCTTCCCGAACGTCGCGCTCTGCAATGTCGTCGAGCCGGTTCCAAACCGCACGCGATTAAAAATATTAAATCCTTCCACGCGAAAGTCCAGATTCAATTTTTCTGTTAGCCTGATCTTCCGATTCAGCGAGAGATTTTCGTTGTAGATGGGGAACTGACGGCAAGCGCCATTATAGCGCGTGGCATTCCCAAACGTATTCGTGGGCTGAGTTCCAAAGAAGGAAGCTGGTTTGAAGAAGGTATCCACAGACGGATCGAAGTTCGGCGTGGCGGAACAGCCCCACCCGTAATTGGAGGGAACCGTCGGCCGGTTGGTGCCTGCGAAGATTGGCAGGCTCACAGTGGTGGCCAAAGCGATGGGGAAGCCGCTGCTGTAGTTCTGAATGGCCGAGACGCGCCAGTCACCCAACAGCGCGGCACCGGCTCCGTGCGTCACAAACCTCTCTTCCTTACCAAAAGGCAATTCGTAAACCCATACCAGCTTGAAATTATTCGTCAGGTCGTCGCCGCTGATGGACTTATCCAGGAAGTGCCGAGCCTGGTCCATGGCGTTGCTCTGCTGGGCGGCTCCTTCGGAATCGTCCATCAGTTTGGAATATACGTACGAGGTTTGAACAGTCAGACCACTGCTCAAGCGTCTCTGCAATTGCAGAATCAGCGCTTCGTATTCGGAGTTGCTGCTGTGGTCCCCGCCACCGTCCCAGGTATCGATCGACAGATATTGCGGATAGGGCCGCAAGGCCTGGGCCACGGAACCTGTGAAGGTTGGGTAAGGTAGCGTAATCCCCGCCGCCACTGCCGCGGGGGAAGTGACGCTGCTGTTTAATAAGGTGCCTCCATACTCCTCAAAATCTGAGAATGGGACCTGGTTGTAATTGTCGAGACCACTCAGCAAGTGCGTGCCTTTGTCAGCCGAGTAAGCGATCTCAACCATGGTTGACGGAGATAGCTCGCGTTGGATGGAAAGAGTCCAGGAATCGATCGTCGGCATAAGCGTAGCATCCCCGCCTTGGAACCAGTTCACAGTATTACCGTTGGAGAATGAGGGATTAATGATGGGCGGCAAGGGATACGGCGGGAATCCATCTTGGAAGATCCACGTCGGCTCGACCCCGGACGTGGTATTGGCCGGTGAATAGATCTGGAAGAATCCCTGGTAGTGGGCGGAGCCTTGCGCGGTGACCGTGAAACCGAAGGACCGGGAGTAAGCCGCGCGGATCACGGTTTTGTTATCGACGCTATAGGCGAGTCCCAGGTGAGGTCCGAAACCACGGAAGTGGTACCCACCGAAATCAGTCCTTCCTATCCGTCCCGTCCCAAACCCTGCGAATTGCAAAGCTCCGAGAATGTTGCCCGCTGCTGGATTGGGCGTGGTGGGGCTGAAATTGCTCAGTTCGTTGACTGGATTTAGGTCGGGCAAGGTGGTTTCCCAACGCAGGCCTATGTTCACTGTCAGACGATTATTGACATGAAAATCATCCTGAGCGAAAGCCGCGATATAGCGATAAACCTGATCGATGAGACGAGGTGTCGTGACTGTACCGCTATCGACCTGCCCCAGGAGGAAAGAGGCGAAGGAATTTCCGCCCCCGGTCTCGAAGTTGGTGTTGCCCGGCACGGCGGTTTCCGCGGTGCTATAATTCGTATAACCCATGTCCCCTGAGTCAGAGATTCCGTCATAGTCATTATGTTGGTAGGTCCCGCCGAACTTGAAGGTGTGACGTCCATGCACCCAGGTGAGATTGTCATTGTAACTATAGACCGGTTGATTCGAGCCGCTGTCCCCGCTACTTCCCCATTGGGTATATCCGTCG
>JASHSC010000170.1 GCA_030036915.1 Terriglobia bacterium | reverse complement strand
TGGATGATTGGCGAAATTGAAAACTTCAAGACGAAAGACCAGGTTCGATTTGTCACGCAAGAGAAATTGCCGCTGCAGCGCGCTGTCCCAGGATGCAAGTCCCGGGCCGGTGATCGCGTTGCGCCCTTCGTCTCCGGGAATGCTGTAAGTTCCCTGAGCATCGGTGAAGATGGGAGGAGTGACGAACGCCGCGGTGTTAAACCAGTGATTCGGGTCCCGCAGGCCGGGCGAAAGGTTCGCCTCGCCGATCAAGTCCGGGCGATCCGTGCCATTGGATTGCGTTCCGCTTAAGGCCGTCGAAAGAACCGCGGTGAGCGGCTGGCCGGACTGGACCGTTACGATATCCGCAAGCTGCCATCCTTCCAGAAGGTGGCCCGGCGCACCGCTCTTGAGCCACCTTCCACGCGCGCCCAACGGCAAATTCCATATGCCCGAAAACGTCAGGCGTTGTTGCATGTCGAAATCGGAAAGCGCGTACTCGGCGCCCATGTCGTAGTTGTTTTGCGGTTGGTCCGTTCCATCCAGGCCGGAGGCCGTATCGATGGACCTGCCGTAGGTGTAACCGGCGACAAAAGATAATCCCCGGGAAAACCGCCGTTCCAGGCGCGCCACGAGCGCATTATAATTGGAGTTAACATCTGTATCGCGTATGAACTGATTTGAGCCTGGCTGCGGATGATAACCCAGGCGTTCTCCCGGTAAATTCGGCACACCCTGATTCTGCAGGCCGCGGCGGGGAAGCTTGTGCCCATCCGAGCCGGTGTAACTCAGGGAAACGAGCGTGTGGCGGGTCAACGCGTGCTCATAGGCAAGACTCCACTCATACACGTATCCGTTTCGAATATCGGGCGGCGAGGAGATGGCGGTGGGTTCCTGATTGCCCAGTGTGTAGGCGAGTTGATACGTGACAATCGGAGGCGCATACGACTGCCCGCAGGCGCCCGGCCCGTAGAACCGGCACAGGTCCAGCCCCAGCAGAAATTCGGTGAGTGGCGCGCTCAAGCGCGTTTCGGCGGTATAGTCCAGCTCCATGAGCGAATTGAAAATTCCGAAGCCGCCGCGCAAGGCGTTTGCTCCGTCGCCGGTGAGATCGTATGCGAAACCCGCACGCGGTGCCCAATTGCTCCAGTCCGGCTTGATGAGCGAATCGGGCAGGCCGGCTTGTTGCGAATTCTCGAATTGCAGTCCGTAGAGCAAACTCAGCTGTTGGATCAAAGGGTTCGCCTCGAGCCTCGCCGCCTGCCCCTGGTTGTTCAGCACAATGAATCGCTCCGCGTCGGTCGGATCGAGGATTGAAGCCCGCCCATCGATGTTCACGGCGGGCGAGTAAAACTCCTCGCGCAGTCCGTACGTCAGGCTGAGCCGCGGCGTGAAGTGGAATCCATCGGTGAAGTAAACGCCGAGATAATCCAGCCGGTCGTTACCTCCGGAATTTCCCGCCTGCGTGTAGGAAAGAAACGGCCGCCCCAGAAGAAAATCCGAAAATGCCGACCCGGAAATCGAGCTTGCACCATTATCGAATTGAAAAACTCCCTGGCCGAAATCCTCCACCAGGTAAAAGAGCCGCAGCCTTCGGAGGTCTCCGCCAAACTGCAACGTGTGCCGCCCTTTGATCCACACGGTGTTGTCCGTAAACTGGAATGTGTTGTCCTTGCGGTCCTCGGGTTGGAAGATGTCGCTGTCGCCGATGTCGCCGTAACCGGGAACGTCAATCGCGGGAATCCCATCGTTGGTTGAACCCGGCGCGCGCGTAATTCCAAGAGTCTGCAAAAAACCGCTGTGGATGTTCTGGCCTTGCTTTGTCCCGCTGAAGTAGGAATATCCGAAGCGCGCATCGTTCACGAGCGTCGGCCGGAAGACGGACGTGAGGCCGAGCGCCAGGTTGACCCCCGAGTCCTGCACGTCATCTCCAAAGCCGGGCGGCGCCGGAGGATTGTTGGCAAAGCTGTCCGGAACGAAAGGCACGGTTTGGGCGTCGCGGGAGATCAGAACGCGACCAAAAAGATTTTCATTTGAACTCAATTCATCATCCACCCTTGCCATGCCCTGGTCGGCATTCAAGCTGTGCATGCCGGTGTCAATGCTGTTGTCAACGCCGGGCGGCGCGCCAGGCTGATTCGGCAGCGGAACGCGATCCAAAATCGCAAGCGAGACAGCACTCAGTGCTGCTTGCGGGACCTGATTCCCAGTGAAGGGCTGGCCGGTGGAGGGATTAATAATCGCAGGAAAAGGTTGGCCCGTGGAAGGATCGATCCCTGCTAAATCGCCCGCGTGTTCCGCGGCGGTGGGAAGCACGGTCGTGTTGGTGACGCTCTGCCGGATCCGGAAACCTTCGTACTGGGCGAAAAAGAATGCGCGGTCGCGGCGGATGGGCCCTCCCACGCCCGTTCCGAACTGGTTTTGCCGATAAGGTGGAATGGGAAGCGCGGGATTGTCAAAGAAGTTTCGGGCATCCAGGAAACTGTTGCGAAGGAATTCATAAAGAGTGCCCGAAAAACTGTTTGAGCCCGACCGGCTGACCATATTCACCTGCGCGCCGGAGACTAACCCCTGGTCCGCGGAATAGGAGTTCTCCACCACGCGGAATTCGCGGATGGCGTCGATCGAAGGGCTCACCGTCAAGGTGTAGGCAAACGGCTCAACCAAAGAAATGCCGTCGAGCGAAAAGTTATTGCGCTCGGAGCGCTGCCCATCTACGGAAAAACCCAGCCCCAGGTCCGTGGTGTTGAATTGCTGCGTGGCACTGTTCGGATAGGGCGGGACGGCGCCCGCGGCCAACAGCGCGAGTTGCGAAAACTGCCGGCCGTTGAGGGGCAGGGAAGTGACGCGTTGGTTCGATATCTCGTCGCCCAAGGCCGGCGAGGAGGTTTGCACCAGTGGCGTGCCGCCCACCACCTGCGTCACCGATTTGGCGCGCTCGAGTTGGAGCGTCAAATCAACGCGCGCGGATTGGCCCACTTGCAGCGCGAGGTCGTTCACCACGCGCGGCGAAAAGCCCGGCGCTTCCGCGGTCAAATCGTACGCACCCACAGGGAGGAAAGGAAATTCGTAATAGCCTTGCCGATTCGCCTGCGTGTGGCGGACTTGTCCGGAGGCAAGGTTTTTCAACGCCACCTGCGCATTCGGCACCACCGCGCCGCTGGGATCCGTGATGATGCCCTCAAGGTGCGCATTCCAATTTTGTCCCCGGACGCTGGCAGCAGAAAGCCCAAAGCTGAGGAAAGTCAAAAGCCCTGCGGCCACGAATCGGGCAAACGAGAAATTATCGTCTCTGATCCGGTGGGATTCCCCATTGTATTGCCTGGGTGGTGGTAGAAGCTTGGCAGTTCCAGCGGTTCGATGTTCGGGCCGACCGAGCGCCCCGAAAAGCCCCCTCACCCCCCGCCTTGCGGTCCCCCCTCTCCCTTGGGAGAGGGGAAATCGTTCTGAGTGGAACCGCGCCCCAAATATGTTTTCCCTCTCCGAGGGGAGAGGGTGGTCCCGCCTGTGCTGGAACAGGTGAGGGGTCTCTTCGAAGCCCCTTTTTTGAGGAGCAAAGCTATTTAGAGCCCCCGGCTCCGTCGCAGGATAGTTATTCGGTGCGTCCAAGGAAATACCCCTCATGGAGGGGCAAGGCGAGCCGCGGTAAAAGGGTGTGCGGGTTCACGTCTACACCTACGGCAAACGGCCTCCATCTGACACCAAGACGGCAACGCCGTCAGGCGCAGATCACAGGCGAAGATCAACCCAAACCTTCTACCATCCGGACTTTACCGTCGGCCCCGGAGTTACACCGGATCCTGGGGAAAGGACAGCAGATAGCGGCGAGCGGAAAAAGGCGGTTTCCCTCTAGCCACTCACCACCAGCAACGGCTATTTCCCCTCGCGGGCTTTACCGCCGATCGGGAATTGAATTTGCGCGCGCTACGTCGAGCCGCAAATCCTCACCCTGCCCCGAAGGTTTTTGCTTCCATTTAAAATTTAGCATTTTTTCCGCCCGGTTCTCAAGAATTCGGAATGCAAAAAGTTTGCAAATACGTTGTCCAAGTTTTCGCGGGCGACGATTAATCTTGCCGAAAGGCGCTGTGCAACAGATATAATCTCTGATCTTTCGTCAAACGCTGTACTCTGGAAACGGGAAAGCATGGAAGGCGATTCCTCGCAAAACGCGCACCGCCGTGGCGAACCCTGGGCGTTGGGTACTGCTCTGGGCTACGCATCGGCCAACATTTTTGACGACCTGGCGGTGAAGCTTTCCGGCCCGTTCATCGGTCCGCTGTTCAGAGGATTGCCCAGCCTGGCGCAGGGCATCATCCTGATGGCTAGGCATCGGACGCTCGGCCAATTGCGGCCCCGTTCGCCACAATACATCGGCCTGCGCCCCATTCTGGCCTTTGTGACGGCGGGCGTGATTTCTACCGTCGGGCTCTTTCTGTACTACCTGGCGATGGTCTTGGGCGGCGTCGTCATCACCGTGCCCGTGCAGGAGACCTATGTGATCTGGGGCACGCTGATCGCCTGGATTTTCTTGGGCGAGCGCATCCATCGTTACGCTCTCGCCGGGGTGCTGCTCATTTTTGTCGGCTTGGTCGGGCTTTCTTACGGACAGTTGCGCGGCCAGCCGATTTCTTCGCAATGGTACTTGGCCATTCCGCTGGTTCTAACGACGGCCCTGACGTACGGGGTCTCGGGAGTGCTGTGGCGCTATGGCCAATTGCGAGGCGCTCACCAGTCGGTGGCGATTTTCCTTCAGTTTTTTACCAGCGTCATTGTGGCGGTCTTGGGGTTGATCGTCGCGGGCCAGTTTGTCACGTTGCAGGCCGCCGCAGGCCGGGCCATGCTGGAACTCCTGGCGAGCGGAGTGCTTTCCGGAGTCGTGGCCACCTACTGCATGTTCACGGCGCTGCGCCTGATGGCCGTGGCACGCGTCTACGCGTTTTCCTCCTTAACGCCACTCGTGGCCACGCTGTTCGCCCACTTCGTGCTGCACGAATTTCTAAACGGATTGATGCTGGCGGGCATTGTATTGGTCTCCGCGGGCGTCATTCTGACCCAGGTTTTTCGTCCCGCCGAAGAACGCCAGGCGTGAAGCACCGTGGCGATAGCAAAATGCGGTCGTAGGGGCAGGCCTTGTGTCTGCCCTTGGCCGCGGATACGGCAAGGGCACCCACGGCCCATCGCCCAAAGGCTTTTGACTGCAGGCCGAGCCTGCCCCTGCCGACCGCCTAAAAAATATCTTGACAACAGGCAGGAATTACAGTATATTCTGTCATGTCAGAAATTACTGATGTGACTTATGCCGACCCTTGATCCCATCACCGAGAAATTCATCCTCCACTGGGGCGAAATGGGCACCCGCTGGGGCGTGAACCGCACGGTGGCGCAAATTCACGCCCTGCTCTATCTTTCCCCGCAACCCCTGAATGCGGAGGACATTGCCGGAACGCTCTCCATTGCGCGTTCGAACGTCAGCACCAGTCTGAAGGAGCTCGAGAGCTGGGGAATCGTGCGGGCGATTCACCTGTTGGGTGACCGGCGCGAACACTACCAGGCCACCAAGGACGTATGGGAGATGGCGCGTGTGATTCTGGACGAGCGCAAGCGCCGGGAAATCGACCCCACCGTCAACGTTTTACGCGAATGCCTGCGGGATATGGAAGGGAAGGGAGCAGCCGAGGTCGAGA
Source organism: Terriglobia bacterium (assembly GCA_030036915.1). Lineage (GTDB taxonomy): Bacteria > Acidobacteriota > Terriglobia > UBA7540 > UBA7540 > Bog-366. The sequence goes on along the minus strand of JASHSC010000170.1, from coordinate 5,077 downwards.
AGCGAGCGCGCCTGAAGGCCACGCTGGAATTCGTCGAAATGGTGACCTCGCTCTATACCCAGGTTTCGAAATTGCCGACGGGGACGATTCGCGGCCTACTTTCGGCGCAAGGCAGGGTGCGGAAGCTTCTGCGGTCGCGCCCGTCGGGCGCTGAGGGCGGGGAGTAAAAAAATTTTTGTTCTGATATTTCAGTAAATACAGAAATAACTGACACAACAGCTACGCCGACCTTATCACGGCCTGACTCCTCCTCCCATTCCCCTGGGGAGGCGGCGCCGGCCACAGCACCTATCCACCCCTTTTCCCTCTATCTCGAGGAGAGGGAAGAGGGGGAGAGGAGTCGGGGTGAGGGGTTTTGCCGGGTTGCGCAAGGCTGGGTCCTCTATGACGCCTCGTGCTCGTTTTGCACGGGCCTGATGGCGCGCGCTCGGGGGACGCTCGAAGCGGGCGGCTTCCGCCCGGAGCCGCTGCAATCGCCCTGGGTGCGCGCCAATCTGAACATGCCCGAAGAACTCCTACTCTCGGAAATGCGCGTCCTCACCGTCGACGGCCGCCTGATGGGCGGTGCAGACGCGCTGGTTTACATGTCCCGCACGCTGAGCGTGCGTTTGCGCCCGTGGTGGGCGTGGGTCCTGATTATTGCCGGCAGAATTCCATTTGCCATGCCGGTGTTGCGCTTTGCTTATGCGCGAATCGCGGAGCACCGTTACTGTAGCACGGGTGTCCTCAGCCGCGTTCCCATCGCGGGTGGGGACACCCGCACTACAGGTCAAAGCGGTTCTTGCCCTGTCAGAAAGCCGCAAGCCGCAGGGAAGGAGAGAATCCAATGAAAATCATGGTTCCATTGATTTGGATCGCCGGAGCAGTGCACTTGTCCATTGCCATTTCGAACTTCTGGGTGCCGGGAATTTTCCATTACCGCGAAAACCTCGTCAAGCTCTCGCCCATCGTGCGCCAGGTTTTCGTGGTGCATTCCATCTACATGGTTCTGGTGCTTCTGGGGTTTAGCGGCCTGTGCTTTTTTTTCGCGCACGATCTTGCGGGCGGCTCATCGCTGGGCCGCGCACTGAGCGGTTTCCTGGGAATTTTCTGGCTGCTGCGCGTCATTCTGCAATTCGGTTTTTACGACCGCGAAACTCGGGCGCTTCACCGCCCGGGTGATGTTGCTTACACCTTCGCGACCGTGTCGCTCGCCGTGGTTTTTTCAATTGCGGCGTTGGGAGTGGTGAGATGAAAACACTTGCAACAAGCCTGAGTTTCGTATCGCCCAGGCCAGTGCAGTGTCGAGTTGCGAGCTGGCGCATGGCCGCTACCCTCTCCCCTCGGAGAGGGAAAACCATTCCACCCTTCTCCCGAGGGGAGAAGGTGGTCCCACCAGGGCAGTGGGTCAATTCGGAATTTCGGCGTAGGGGCACCCCTCGCGGGCGCCCTGCCGCAGCATGGCGGCGGAAAAGGGCAGGGACAAGCCCTGCCCCTACGGAAATCAAACTGATCCACTACCCCGGATGGGCGGGATCGGATGGGGTCTTTTCATGAGCTGTCGCGGGCCAAAAGCCCCAAGGGACAGAGCGGACTATGGCAACAAGCCGCACGCAATCATCCGGGTCGGCAGGAATTCGAATTTCCTGGGCGCCTGGGGTGCTTCTCCTGGCAACTGCGTTGACACTTCGCAGCGTCCTTCAGCCCTGGGCATTCATGTGGCTTGTGTGCGTGGCGATATTCGCCGGGTTGAAATGGGCGACCTAGTGGAAGGCGCGAGGACAGGTTCCACACGCGGGTTGGAATTGTTGCCCGCGGCCCAGGGCTGATTTGAAAGGAGGTCTGCCATGGCGGGCAGGGAATTCGACGTAGTGACCGGCGCGTTTGGGTACACGGGCAAGTACATCACCCGGCGGCTGCTGGCGCTGGGCCGGGGAGTCAGAACGCTCACCGGGCATCCGCGATTATCCACTTCGTTCAACGGCCACGTTGAGGTGCGTCCGCTCGGGTTCTCAGAGCCTCAAGATTTGGTTGAGAGCCTGCGCGGCGCCGCGACGCTCTACAACACTTACTGGGTGCGGTTTCCTCACGATGAAACAAGCTACGAAAAAGCTGTGAAGAATTCACGCACGCTCATCGCGGCCGCGCGCGAAGCAGGCGTGAGGCGAATCGTTCACATCAGCATTACCAATTCCTCGGAGAATTCCTCACTCGGGTACTTTCGCGGAAAGGCTGAAGTCGAGCGGCTAATCGCCGATTCGGGAATTTCCTACGCCATCCTTCGGCCGACGGTCATCTTCGGGGTCGAGGGAATTCTGATCAACAACATCGCCTGGCTGTTGAGGCGCTGCCCGGTCTTTGCGGTTCCCGGAGATGGAAATTATCCGTTGCAGCCCGTCTACGTGGTGGACGTGGCGGAACTGGCCGTCACTGCGGGGCGCGAAGAGTCCAACACAGTCATCGATGCCGTGGGGCCGGAGGTTTATTCGTTCCGCGAATTGGTCTGCCTGATTGCCGATCGCGTGGGCAGCCGCGCCCAGATCGTTGACATGCCGCCCACCGTGGCGCTTTTCCTGTCCCAAGTGGTCGGGTGGTTTGTTCACGACATCATTCTGACTAAAGAGGAAGTCAAGGGCTTGATGGCCGGACTACTGGTTTCAAAGAGTTCGCCAACGGGGACGACGCGTCTGAGCGAATGGTCACGCCGCCACGCGCATCTGCTGGGCGTGCGCTATGCGTCTGAGCTCAGCCGGCATTTTGGGGAACGCAGCAGGGCCGGCGCGATGTCGTGATCAGAAGGTACCATGCTGCTGGGCATAACAATGTGGTGGACCGTCGGCATTCTGATCGGACTGAGCCTTGGCCGCAGCCGGCGCCGATTCCTGATGTGGGGCTGCGCGGGGGTTGCCATCCTGGGCGCACTTGCTATGAGTCTGGTGGCGATTCGGTTAGTCATTGTTACGCAACGTGAGTTTTCAGATCCCTGTCTCCAATGGGGCGTAGCCCGCGTAGATTTCTATACCACGCCCGAGTCTCCGCCGGGACGTGATGGACGGAATCCCTGTGCGAACGGCTTCTCAGCGACGACCGAGACCCGAAGTCGGGCGGCATGGCGGCTCGTGAGCCTCGCGGGCGGCACGCTCCTTGCGGCATGGCTGGGGCTCAGCGGATTATTTCGGCGAAGCTGTGCGCTGACTTTGGGCGGAGCCGCCCTGATGTTCATCGTGTTTGCGCAGCTCGCCATGTCGATCATGATGCCGGTGGCTTGGCTTACCGGTGTTGGATTACTCGCCGCCGCTTTCCAACGACGTCTCCCTCCGGAACCGGAAAATCAAGCGGCAGGATAGTGAGAAGGGCAGAACCTGAAAGGTGGATAAACCGCAAAAAACGGTTTTTCGCGAGACTTAAGGGGGTGCTCTTAACGTCTGATAAGTTATGTTATGTTAACTAAAAACTCTGTCTGATTTGTCACCTTCCCACGGCCTACCGTCGAACAATCCCGCTTTCGTTCAGCCTCCTGAACGCTTAATTTAAGGTTGGCTATTAATAGAATCGGATTTCTTCTTGCCCTCCCAGGCGCCTTTTTCGGTGTCGTTGGACCAATGGCCGGAGAGTTCTCCCTTATTAAACTTGGCCAGCAGGACGTAATTGCCTTGTGGGGTGTCGATGTCAATCTCCAGCATATTCTTCTTGAAAGTCCCGGAGCTGATTTCCGTGCCGCCGATCGGTGACGAAATTCTTCCCGCCACGGATTCCTTGTTCTGTTGCAGGAAGAGCGTGAAGGCCATATCTCCTTGCGCGCCTCCGTGAGCCTGGCACTCCCACGTTCCTGTCAACGGGCCTTTCTTGTCCTTCGCCGGCGCGGACGCTGCCGCCGCGAAAACCCAAACCCCAACGCAAAGGCAAATCAAACGCCGTTTCATCGACGTACTCCTTATAATTTATCTTCGCCTCGCCGCCCCTAGACATTGAGGAAGCCTGCGAGCATGCCTATTCTACTTTTCCCTCTTGCAAACTTCCAGCAGCCCCGACCCCGGCGACCATGAATCGAGCAAACTGACCAATCGCACTCCCTAGAACCAAAAATGCCAAATCGTATCCACGAGAGCGTGAGTGAGCGCGGAGGCGCACAGGCGCCCGCGCGTGCGGTAGACATTCCCATAGAAGATTCCCGCCAAAGTCGCCATGATGGCGTAGCGCCAATTGGGGACGGGTGCGTGGTGCAGGTGCGATGCCCCGAACACCACAGAGGCGATCAGCAATCCGTAAAGTCCCCGCGGTCCTTTTTGAATGGTGCGCACCAAAATATTCTGGAGAACTCCGCGGAAAAGCAATTCCTCAGGAATGGCCACGGTCAGATAGATTCCTACCCACAGGAGGAAGAAATTGATCGCGGGGCGCACCGTCTGGGCGATGTCTTCCAGCCAAGCGACCTGGAACATCGGCCCGCGCGCAAGCGCTCGCATGGCGTGAGGATGAATGAAGCTCAGCGCGATGCCGAGCGGAATCGCCAACAGTGCATAGGCCAGCAGGTTAAGCAGTGCCTCGGAGACGTCGCGCCACCTCCACACCAGCCGAAACCCCACGCCCTCCAGGTTGCGCACCACCATAAAGTCGTACCCGCCCACCAGCACGCAGAAAATCGGTCGAAAAATATAAATATCCTGTGGCCACGCCCAAATTCCCTGCAACCATCCCGCCGAAACCGGAACCGCCAACGCCACCATGGCTACCACATCGCGCCACGTCAGGGATTCGCTGTGATGCAAACGGTCCGGCAGCAACAACGAGGTGGGAATCGCAACATATGCTGTCAGTTTTCCGAGCGCAACAAACGAAAAAGTTCGAGTACCCAGGCCGAAAATGAGGTAAGGAACGAGCAGCAGAAAGGGCAACACGACCGCAAGCGCACTCGACGCCACGGCCCAGTGACGCAGTTGGCGGACGAACGCCGTGTCCGTCAATCCTACGAACGCCCCCACCACCAGCGCCACACTTGCCAGCAAGGCGGCCAATTTCCATGGATCAATTGCGATCCGCGCCAGAACTAACCCCTCGGCCGCAGCGGCCAGAAGCGCCAATCCTGCAAAAAACTGGA
>JASHSC010000169.1 GCA_030036915.1 Terriglobia bacterium | reverse complement strand
CCCGTTTTGGCGGCGGGGCTGAAGCCCCGCCCTTCCATCGCGACATGTACGCAGGTAAGTCTGGCTGCGTTCAATCTCTGTTCCTGCCGCGTTCCCGCAGCGGGTGAGGACACCCGCGCGACAATGGACAGTGCACTGTCCACTCTCCACTTAGCAACTCAGAGGCCATCCGGCTAGCTAAAACACCTTTTCGCGCTCAGCTTCGCTTTGTGGCACTTCCTGGTAGCCCGCTCCCCTTTGGCAACATCAAAGTAGTCATCCTCCGGCAAAGCCGGAGGTTTTTGCGGTGGCTAGCCTCTCAAAGAGGCCTGACCGCCAAGGAACCCCTCACCCGATCACCCCTTCTCCCCTCTCCCCTGGGGAGAGGGAAGAGGGGAGTTGGAGGTCTTTTCGATACGACGGGCAACCGGGCAATCAGCGTAGGGGCACCCCTTGTGGGTGCCCCCCGGCTATGGCGGGCCAAGGGCAGGGACAAGCCCTGCCCCTACGGAATTCAAACTGAGCAGATACCATCTGTGTGGCAATCTTGACACTTTTTGACTCCGCCGATAAAATAGGTCGAGGTGCCAATAGCCAGGACCTGCGAGGTATCTCGTCTACAAGGGCTAACTTGATGGAGCAGAGCGAGTTATCCAATAGGTGCCGGGACATTCTAGTTGCCGTGGTGCGCCAGTTCATTGCCAGCGGTTTTCCTGTGGGCTCAAAGGCCCTTTCGGAGCAGATGCCTGAGCCCTTGAGCCCGGCCACCATCCGCGCGGTTTTTGGGGAATTGGAGGATGGCGGCTTTCTGGCGCAGCCGCACATCTCCGCCGGACGTGTGCCTACCGAGAAGGCCTACCGGTTTTACGTGGACCGCGTGGTGAGGGGCGCGCGGCTGGCGCCGGACACGGAGCGCTACATTGACCAGTTGCTGCGCAGCGACGCGGACCGCCCGGAGCGGCTAATGGTGAAGGCTTCGCGTACGCTTTCGGAAATCTCACGTAACATCGGGCTGGTGCTGGCTCCGGCGATGGAGGAAAAGCTCCTCGAACACATCAAGTTCATTAACCTTCCCAGCCACGGAGCTGACCACCGCGTGCTGGTGGTGATCGTTTCGAAGCCCGATCTGGTTGAAAATCGCGTGGTCCGGTTGGAAGACGCGTTTACGCAGGAGGAGCTGGACCTGGCCGCCAATTTCCTGAATGCGGAATTCCGCGGCTGGTCGCTTGGCACCATCCGCCTGGAGGTTTTCCATCGCATGGAGGCTGAAAAGCTTCTTTGCGACCGCTTGCTGAAAAACGTCGCCACGCTCTTCATGTGGGGCGCGCTTTCGGAAAGCGAGTCGGGCGGGTTGATTGTGGATGGTACGGCAAAGATTCTGGAGCGCCCGGAGTTCGCCGACGTGCAGAGGATCAAGCAGCTCATGAAAACGCTCGAGGAAAAGGCCAAGCTGGCGCGCATTCTGGAAGCCTGCCTGCAAACCCCGGAGGCGGGCGTGCGCATCTTTATCGGACGGGAGAACGCCGAGGCGCAGATGCACGACTGCACGCTGGTGGTGGCGCCGCTGCACTATCGGGACCGCGCCGTGGGGGCGCTGGGCGTGGTGGGGCCTATTCGCATGGAATACGATCGCGCGATGGGCGCTGTGGAATACGTTGCGGAATTGTGCAGCCGGTTGCTGAGCTCGAATTGAAGCAGAGATTGCGGCGGCGGCCTAGGACCGCCGTGCGACGCTCATCGAGCGCCGCTACAATGGGCGTGCTAGGGCCCTCGTTTAGGAAATATGGAAAACGAACACGAATGGATAACGCCGAGTGAATCGGGCGAGCAGGAAGAGGAAAGCTCCGCACCGGCCGGCAACGGGAAAACTGTGACAGCTCCCAACGCTCCGCAGCCTGGAATCAGCGAAGCCTACGATAAGGTAGTAGCGGAGAAGAAGGACCTATACGACCGCCTGCTGCGCAAGCAGGCGGAGATGGAAAATTTCCGCAAGCGCACGCAAAAGGAGAAGGACGATGTGCGGCAGTACGCGGCGGAGAACCTGGTCCGCTCGCTGTTGCCCACGCTTGACGGATTCGAGCGCGCCCTTCTGCACCGCGACCACGCGGTTCCTGCGGCTTTTTATCAGGGCATGGAGCTGATCTACCGCGAACTTTACGGAGTGCTGGAGCGCGCCGGACTTTCGCCCATCGATACGGCGGGGCAGGTGTTTGATCCCTACCTTCATCAGGCGGTGGAAACGGTGAATGCGCCGGACCGCCGCGAGCACGAGATTGTAGAAGAGCTGCAACGGGGCTACCGGCTGAAGAATAAGCTGCTGCGCCCGGCCATCGTGAAGGTGGCGACGGGGGGGAAGAGCGAGTAGGCATTTATCTGGAGCGGTCCCGCCTGGTCGGGATCGCACGGCCGTCCCGCCCAGGCGGGATCGCGGCCACGACGAGGTAATTCCTTGAAGCAAAAGCGCGACTACTATGAAGTACTCGAGGTAAAGCGGGAGTCCAGCGAGCAGGAGATCAAAACCGCCTACCGCCGCCTCGCCATGCAGCACCATCCTGACCGCAATCCCGGACGCAAGGAGGAGGCGGAGGAGAAGTTCAAAGAAATCACCGAAGCCTACAGCGTGCTGGCCGACGCGCAGAAGCGCGCTGTCTACGACCGCTACGGACATGCGGGCCTGGGCGGGACGGGCGGCGGCGCTCCGGACTTCAACGCTTCCATCTTCTCCGATTTCGGCGACATTTTCGGCGACCTGTTCGGCTTCGGCGACATCTTCGGCCGCGCGGGGCGGGGCGGGGCGCGCACTCCGGCCGGTGTGGACCTGCGGTACGACCTGGAGATCAGCCTGGAGGAGGCGGCCACGGGCCTGGAACCCAAGATCAAGATTCCGCGCTGGGAAGCGTGCGATGCCTGCGAGGGCTCGGGGGCGAAACCCGGCAGCAAACCGCTGATCTGCCACACCTGCGGCGGGCACGGACAACTGCGGCATCAGCAGGGGTTCTTCACCGTCACCCGCACTTGCCCGCAATGCCAGGGCTCGGGCCAGGTGATTCGCGAGGCGTGCGGCAAGTGCAAGGGCGAAGGACGGGTGAGGAGCGAGCGCGTGCTCGAGTTGCGCATTCCCCCCGGTGTGGACGATGGCACGCGGCTGCGCGTGGCCGGCGAAGGCGGGGTGGCGGGACGCGGCGGGGTGGCGGGTGACCTCTACGTGATCCTGAAGATCCGCGAGCATCCCTACATGGAGCGTCGCGGCGACGACCTCTACTATACGATTCCCGTCTCCATCTCCCAGGCGGCGCTGGGCGCGGAGATCACCGTTCCCACCCTGCGCGGCGAGGAGACACTGCGCATTCCCGAGGGCACTCAAAGCGGCTCGGTGTTCCGCAAGCGCGGTTTGGGCATGCCCAGCCTGGAGGGCCACGGGCACGGCGACCTTTACATTTCAGTGTTTGTGGCCACGCCCACGCGCCTCTCACGCGAGCATCGCCGCTGGCTGGAATTGCTGGCCCCATTCATTCGCCCGGACAATCAGCCCTTGGAGCGGCGCGCGGGCGAGAAGGTGAAGGACATCTTTGGTTGATCGGGGATTTGTGATATAGAAGGAGGCCCTCCGGACGTGGGGGCGGGAGCACACGAACTTGGCGGAGTTTGAAGAACCGAAAGGCACGGGCACTTCGCACGGTTGGTTTTTCGAAACTCGCTATTGGCTGCGTGACCTGATTCTCTCAGTGCTTCTCGCCTTCATCGTCATCGTCTTCCTCTATCAACCCGTGCAGGTGGAAGGCACCAGCATGATGCCGCACCTGGAGAATCACGAGCGCATTTTCATCAACAAGTTCACGTACCGCTTTCGGCCCATCGAGCGCGGCGACGTGGTGGTGTTCCGCTACCCGCTCGACCCTTCGAAATCGTACATCAAGCGGGTGATCGGATTGCCCGGGGACGTGGTGAGTATTCGCGATGGGCACGTGCTGGTGAATGGCAAGCTGCTGAGTGAGCCCTATGTTCCGGCCAACTACCTCGATGACCAGAGTTACGCTCCGGTGAAGGTTGAGGCGAACCACTATTTCGTCCTGGGCGACCATCGCAGCTCCTCGAATGACAGCCGCGTCTGGGGCACGGTTGATCGGCAGTTCATCTACGGCAAAGCGGTGCTGGTCTATTGGCCGCTAGGCCAAGTGGGATGGGTCAGGTAGCACAATGACAGAAACTGGAAATCCGAAACTGGAAACTCGTGATGCATGGCGCTCCGCGCCACGTAGTTCGAGTTTCCAATTTCCGGTTTCCAATTTCCATGATTTAACCAAGGAGTGTGAATGGACGCAATTCTCGCCTTAGAGGACGGCAGGATCTTCCGGGGGCGCGGCTTCGGCGCCTCCAGTGAGCGCTTTGGCGAGGTCGTTTTCAACACTTCTCTTTCCGGCTACCAGGAAATTCTTACCGATCCATCGTACTCCGGCCAGATCGTCATCCTGACTTATCCGCATATCGGGAATTACGGCACCAATCTGTTGGACGGCGAGTCCACGCGGCCCTACGCGGAGGGGCTGGTGGTGCGCGAACTCTCCGAACTGGCCAGCAACTGGCGCTCGCAGGAGGAGATCTCCGCATTTCTTGAAGGCCACGGCATTCCTGCGATCTCCGAGATCGATACCCGCGCGCTCGTGCGCCATCTGCGCAAGCACGGCGCAATGCGCGGCGTCCTTTCCACCAAGCTTGCCGACGCGGAGAGCCTGGTGGCCCGCGCCAAAGCCTCGCCCAGCATGGTCGGACTTGATCTTGCCAGCCGCGTCACCACGCCCTCGCGCTATCGCTGGACCGAGCCTTCGCGGCACATCCTGGCGGGCGACGACGGCGCGTCCGCAGCCGTGCGATTCCACGTTGTGGCGTTCGATTACGGCATCAAGCAGAACATCCTGCGCCGCCTGGTGGATGTGGGTTGCCACGTCACCGTGGTTCCCGCCAAGACGAGCGCGGCGGAGGTGCTGGACCTCAAGCCCGATGGCGTGTTTCTTTCGAATGGCCCCGGCGACCCCGAACCCGTCGATTACGCGGCGCAAGCCGTGCGCGACTTGATGGGCCGCGTGCCCATCTTCGGAATCTGCCTGGGCCACCAGATCGTCGGCCTGGCGCTCGGAGGTAAGACTTACAAGCTCAAGTTCGGGCACCACGGCGGCAATCACCCGATTCTGAATCTCGAAACGAAGAAAGTTGAAATCACCGCCCAGAATCACGGCTTCGCCGTTGACCCGGACTCGCTGAAGGCCAGCGAGGTGATTTTGACCCACAAAAACTTGAACGACGATACGCTGGAAGGCCTGCGCCACCGCACCATGTCGCTTTTCAGCGTCCAGTATCACCCTGAAGCGTCGCCCGGGCCGCACGATTCGGCGTACTTGTTCAACCAGTTTGTTGGAATGATGGACGAGTTTAGGAATCGATGAGATGCTGGAAAACTTGGGACTTTCACTCCAGATGGTCGCCTCGAATCGAGTTGGAAGGGCGGGACTTGGCATCCAGCCCTCGGTACAAATGAGATTGGAAGGGCGAGGCTTCAGCCCCGCCGCAAAGCGCGATAGCGCAATGGGCTTTAACCCCTGAAGCCAATGGCACGACCTAAACACCGAACCAAACCCGGCGCGACTTACTTTGTAACCACGGACACGTGGCAGCGGCGCGAGTTGTTCCGCAAACGACCGATGGCCGAGATCGTGGAGGCGAAGATTTTCCAGTATCGCAACGAGGGCAAGTATTTAGTTCACCGGTACGTTCTTATGCCCGAACACCTACACATGATTTTGACGCCGGGAATCTCGACAACACTTGAGAAGGCGATGGGACTGATCAAAGGCGGATCAGCGTTCGAAATTGGAAAGGCCATCGCCATGAAATTTCCGGTCTGGCATGCGGGATTCACCGAACACCAGATTCGCGATCGTCAAGATTATGAGACGCATGTCCGCTATATTGATTTGAACCCCGTTAAAGCAGGGCTGGTAAAGGAGGCGGGCGATTATCCGCATTGCTCTTTGAACAGAAAATACGAACACGATGCGTGGCCCGTGGCTTCAGGGGCTAAAGCCCCTTTTGAGGAGGAATCGACACGGCGGGGCTAAAGCCCCGCCCTTCCCCGGAATCTCGATGCCCAAACGCACTGACCTTCGCAAAATTCTGATCATTGGTTCCGGGCCTATCATCATTGGCCAGGCTTGCGAGTTTGACTACTCGGGCACTCAGGCCTGCAAGGCGCTGAAGGCCGAGGGCTATGACGTGGTGCTGGTGAACTCCAATCCCGCCACGATCATGACCGACCCGGAGTTTGCCGATGCGACCTACGTCGAACCACTGACCGCAGAATACCTGGAAGCCATCATCGCGCGCGAAAAGCCGGACGCGGTGCTACCCACAGTGGGCGGGCAGACGGCCCTGAACCTTTCCGTCGAGCTCGCGGAGAGCGGCATCCTCGACAAGTACAATGTGCAGCTCATCGGCGCATCGCTAAAGGCCATCAAGATGGCGGAAGATCGCCTGTGGTTCAAAGATGCCATGCTGCAAGTGGGGCTCGACGTGCCCAAGAGCGTTCTGGTAAAGGCCCAGCGCGGCGCAGGCGGCCGGCTGGCCATTCGCGAAGCGGAAGAGGCGGCGCTGCAATTCTCCGAGGAGGCCGGCCTCCCGCTCATCATTCGCCCGTCGTTCACCTTGGGCGGAACCGGGGCGGGCATGGCGTACAACCGCGAGGAACTGGAGGAGAAAGTTCGCAACGGCGTCGAGCTGAGCCCCGTTCACGAAGTGCTGATTGAAGAATCTGTAGTCGGTTGGAAAGAATTCGAGCTGGAAGTCATGCGCGACCACCGCGACAACGCTGTGGTGGTCTGCTCAATCGAGAATGTCGATCCGATGGGCGTGCACACGGGCGACTCGATCACCGTGGCGCCGGTGCAGACGCTGACCGACAAGGAATACCAGCGCATGCGCGACGCGGCGTTCAAGGTGATTCGCGCCGTGGGTGTGGAAACGGGCGGTTCCAATATCCAATTTGCCGTCAGCCCGGAAACCGGCCGCATGGTGGTGATCGAAATGAACCCGCGCGTCTCGCGCAGCTCGGCGCTGGCGTCAAAGGCCACGGGCTTTCCGATTGCCAAGATTGCCGCGCGCCTGGCGGTGGGTTACACGCTGGATGAAATTCCCAACGACATCACCAAGAAAACTCCCTCGTGCTTCGAGCCCACCATCGATTACGTAGTCGCCAAGATTCCCAAGTGGGCGCAGGAAAAATTCCCCGATTCCGACCACACGCTTGGCCCGCAGATGAAGTCGGTGGGAGAAGTGATGGCCATCGGGCGCACGTTCAAGGAAGCGCTGATGAAGGGCATCCGCTCGCTCGAAACCGGCCGCAAGACGCCTGTGTCGCCCAGTGATCCGGCTGAACTGGAGCGTCGCCTCGCCACGCCGCATCCCGAGCGCCTTTGGGACCTGCTCCACGCCATCGAGATCGGGTACTCGCGCGACCTGCTCTACGAGATTACGCGCATCGATCCGTGGTTTCTCGACCAGCTCCAGCAGGTTCTGGAAGTGAAAAGCGAACTCAAACGCTTCACGGTTGAAACCGTTCCCGCGCCGGTGCTGCACATCGCCAAGCAATACGGATTCTCGGACCCGGCGCTCGGCGAAGTGTGGGGCAAGAGCGGCGAAGATGTCCGCCGGCGCCGCGCGCAGCTCAACGTTCGCCCCGTCTTCAAGCGCGTTGATACCTGCGCGGCGGAATTCGAATCCTACACGCCCTACCTCTACTCGACCTACGAGGATGAGGATGAAGCCGAGCCCACCGCGCGCCGCAAGATCATGATCCTGGGCAGTGGTCCCAACCGCATCGGGCAGGGAATCGAGTTTGACTACTGCTGCGTGCACGCCTCCTACGCGCTCAAGGAAGAGGGCTTCGAGACCATCATGGTAAATTGCAATCCGGAAACGGTCTCGACCGATTACGACACTTCTGACCGCCTTTACTTTGAACCGCTCACCTTCGAAGACGTCATGGCCATCGTCGAGGAGGAAAAACCCGCGGGGGTGATTGTGCAATTCGGCGGGCAGACGCCTCTGAACCTGGCGCGCCAGCTCAAGGCGGCGGGTGTGCCCATTGTGGGAACATCGCCGGAATCCATCGACCTGGCGGAAGACCGCAAGCACTTCGGCAAGCTGCTCTCCGACCTCAGGATTCCGCAGCCGGAAAACGGAGCGGCGATGAATGTTGAGGAGGCGCTGGCCATCGCCGCGCGCATCGGCTATCCCGTGCTGCTGCGGCCGTCGTATGTTCTAGGCGGCCGCGCGATGGTGATCGCCTATGACGAAGCAACGCTGCGCGAGTATGTACAGCGCGCCGAGGAGTTGCAGCGGGCGTTTCCGATTCTGGTGGACCGCTTCCTTGAAAGCGCTACGGAAGTGGACGTGGACGCGCTCGCCGACGGCACAAGCGTTGTGGTGGCGGGAATCATGCAGCACATTGAGGAAGCGGGCATCCACTCGGGTGACAGCTCCTGCGTGCTGCCCGCGGTGAGCATCCCCGCCGATCAGCTCGAAACCCTGCGGCAGCATACCGTGTGCCTGGCGCTCGAGTTGAAAGTTGTCGGCCTGATGAACGTGCAGTATGCCATTCAAAATGGCAAGGTCTACGTGCTGGAAGTGAACCCGCGCGCTTCCCGGACTGTGCCCTACGTCAGCAAGGCGACAGGTGTTCCGCTCGCCAAAATTGCGGCGCGGCTGATGATTGGTCGCAAGCTCGCGGAATTCGGCCTACCCTCGGAGCTCCCCGCGAACCATTCCTTCGTCAAGTCGCCGGTGTTTCCGTTTCAAAAGCTTCCGGGCGTGGATACCATCCTCGGCCCGGAAATGAAGTCCACGGGAGAGGTGATGGGAGTAGCGGACAGCTTCGGCCTGGCGTTCGCCAAGGCGCAACTCAGCGCGCGCCAGCGAATCCCGACCAAGGGACGTGTATTCATCTCCGTGAACGATCACGACAAGCCGGGAGTTATCCCCATTGCCCGCGAACTGGAGAAGCTGGGCTTCCAGCTCATCGCCACGCGCGGCACGGCAGCCGCGCTGAAAGCCGCGGGCATCAAGGTGGAGAAGGTTTTCAAGGTGAATGAAGCGCGGCCCAATATTGTGGACCGCGTCAAGAGCGCGGAGATCGACCTGATCATCAACACGCCGCTGGGCAGCAAGTCGCGCTTTGACGACAAGGCCATTCGCCGCGCCGCGGTGCAGCATGGCGTCACCTGCATCACCACGCTTTCAGCAGCCGATGCGGCGATTCAAGGCATTCACGCCACGCAGCAAGGCAAGGCGCAAGTGGCAAGCTTGCAGGAATTACACCGAAAGGCTGTGGCGAGTGCTGAGGGATAAGCACTGCAGAACTATTGACCGCACCCATATAGCGGCAGAGCCTTCCAGGCCATGTCGGGGTCATTCGTAGGGGCGGCCCTCGCCCTGCGGCCCAAAGCCTCCGGGCGACCAGTCGCGGCCGCCCTAGGGCAACCGCAAGGGTTGCCCCTACGATTCACGAACCAGCACAAGGTGGGAATTATGAACAGAGATAACGTTATTGAATCACTAAATGGGGTGTTTTGCCCGGTCATTACTTTGTTCAAAAGCTCCGGCGGCCTCGACGAAGGCCACTTTCGTGAGAACCTCCAACGCCTGTCGGGCATCGGGCTTGCCGGCATTCTGGTGGCGGGCTCAACGGGCGAAGCGCCTTATCTCACCGAGCGCGAGCGCCTGCGCCTGGTGGAGATTGCGCGCAAGGTTGTGAAGCCGCCCGAGGTGCTGATGGTGGGCACAGGTCTTGAAAGCACGGCGGCCACACTTGCGCTCAGCCGTGAGGTGGAAGCGCGGGGCGCCGATGTTCTGCTGGTGCTCACACCCAACTATTACAAGCCCGCCATGGGCGCCGACGCCTTGGTGGCGCACTATCGCAAAGTGGCGGCGGGGGTCAAAAGCCCGGTGATGATCTACTCAATCCCGCAGTTCACGGGGCTCGACGTCGATCCGGCGACGATTGGCAAGCTCTCGCACCTTCCGAACATGGTGGGGCTGAAGGAAAGCTCCGGCCGCTTCGATTTTGTGAAGGCGGTGCTGGGCCAGGTGAAGCGCGGGTTTCGCGTGCTGGTGGGCGCACCCTCTATCTTCTACGACTCTTTGTGCGAGGGTGCGGTGGGAGGGGTACTGGGAGTGGCCAACTACGCCCCGAAGGTGTGCGTCGATCTCTACCAGGCGTTCCTGCGCAAGGATCTTGACGCGGCGCGCAGGTTGCAGCAGCGTCTGGCGCCGCTGGGGCAAAAGATCAACACTCCTTACGGCGTGCCGGGCATCAAGGCTGCGCTCGATCTCTCGGGCTGGCGCGGAGGGCTCCCACGGATGCCGCTGCTGCCCGTTTCCGCGCAGGCCCGCAAGCAGATTGCTGTGGTCCTGCGCGAGGCCGGCGCGGGATTGTTTGCGTGAGCCGCACTCATGAGGGAGGCCGAACGATTCACTCCACTGCGTGCCTGGGCCGTGAGTCTTGCGGTCTTCTTAGTCCTTGCTGCCGTGGGCGGCGAACTCCTCCTGCATTTCCTCGGATTTGGCCATCCCATCGTTTACCGCCTTGACCCTCAGATCGGCTATTTCCCCGCGCCGCATCAGGATGTTCACCGCTACGGCGGCAATATCCACATCAACGCCTTCGGAATGCGCTCCCGCGATGTTTCCGCGGAGAAGCCCGCCGGCACGTTCCGCATCCTGATGCTAGGCGATTCCACGCTTTACGGCGGTTCCTACCTGGATCAGAGCCAGATCTACTCCACGCGTCTTGAGAAGCTTTTGAACGACCCGGCAATGAAGCTTCCCGGTTCGCCGGGGACACTGGAAGTTCTTTGCATGGGGGTGAACGCCTGGGGGCCGCAGCATGAACTCGCCTACGTGAGCAAGTTCGGCATTTTTCAGGCCGACCTGGTGATGGTGATGGGACCGCCCAATGACGCCTACCGCCCGCTCTACGGCATCGAGCGATTGCCGTTCTATGCGGAAGGCCATCGTCCCCGGTTTGCGTGGCAGGAGTTCTGGGACCATGCCCTCTGGGCCTATCGCATGAGGCAGTGGGGTGGCGATGCGGCAACGGAATCGAGACCGAGCGCGGGCCAAACGCTGAGCGCAGGAGTGGCCTCGTGGCTGAAAATTGCGGCCCTTGCACAGCAGCAGGGCTCGCTGGTGGACTTTGAGCTCTTGCCCAGCGAAGCCGAAGCGCGGGCAGGGAAGGCAGACGAAGCCGCGCAGCAAGTACTCAACGCGCTGCTCCCCGAGTTCGTCCGTCGCAGAATTCCTTTCTCATTTCCACTTGCCCTCTTCGGTGACGAGCTCGGTTCGCTCAAGCTCTATTACGATGGAGCACATCTCTCCGCCACGGGCCACACATTCTACTCAATGTACCTCCGCGACCGCGTGGAGCAAGTTGTTTCTGACCGCTAGGTGGATAAGAACGCCCTCATTGGGAATGTTTAAAGGAGCCACTGACTTTCGGTCGGAATCGAATTTATTCGAGAGTTTGGCCTTCGCGCTTGGCACGCGACTTGCTCGAATCATTGCGAACCGACTTCCCAAGGGGTTTGCGGTGCCCTTTGCCGGGCAAGAGTTGCCCAGTCCTGGCATTTTCCGCCGCGTCACCAAGGCGCTCGGTCGATAAGCGAGGGGACGATGATCACCAACGAGCGGGAAATCCGCATTGCCTTGCATGCCATGCTGGCTTGTGCGCTGGCGTTCGACGGCCTTTGGGGATGTGCGCTGGTGGTGGTTTTGCTCATGCTGCCGTGGCAGCCGCTGCTGGCTGTGGGAGCATATCTCGTTCAGCCCATTGTCGACTGGCGTGTTAGGAAGGCGCGCGTGCGGCATGAGAAGGGCATCACTCAGCTCGAGCGGGAGCTGGAAATCCTGCTCCCGGCGCCGCGTGACCCACTCCCGCCAACCGCAGCATCAAGGCTTGCCAAGCTCGATCCGCCCCTCGAATTGCCTGCCGCGCCACGGGGATTGGAGTCCTTTCCTGCCAACGTCGCCACGGGGGCGTCATTCGTAGGGACACCCGGAACTGCATGCGATCTATCCGCCACCCTGGTCATTTCGCCAGCCATCCGCACCCACCTTCAAACCCTGCCTCAAGAGATGTTCAGCAATATGGCGCTGGAAGTCGAGGCCGTCACCTTCCACGGAGACACGGCTGAGGCGGCGGTGAAGTTCCAGAGCTCGAAGGTTTTCGGCCTGGTCATTCGCCGGCGTTACCTTCTGCGCAAATCCGATGGCCAGTGGCAGGTGGAATCACGTAAGCCGTCTATCGGCGCAGGCCATGCGCCACAGGCCCCCGCACATTCTGAACCGCCTTCACTCCAGCTTTAGGCGGGTTCAATCCTCCGCGTAACCACAGTCCGCCTGGGGCATCTAATCCTTCGATATATCGGGTGCAGGTGTGCTCGAACCGCAAGCATTGAACTTGTAGCGGCGGTCTATGACCGTCGTACGGCGCGCATAGAGCACCGCTACAGCGGCGCCGCTGCAATATTGCCGCCGCGGGCAAGACCCTGTAGGATAGTAAATTCCGATGACTGCAACTTGTATTCCCTACACACGTGTTCCCCATTCCAGCACGCTCTTTAGCGATTACCTCTACCATTTCGACAGAGTCCGCGAGTTTTATGCCGGCTCGCCTTACGACCTGGCCAGCTTTAAGGGCGTCGCAGCGGAACTTCGCAAGCCTGCGGGGCCGCGCTTGGAGATGGCGGAAATCCTGGAGCGGCAGAACCGTGCGTTCGGCTGCGGCGAGGCCACACTTGAGAACATCCGGCGATTGCGCGATTCCAAAACCTTTGCTGTGGTGACCGGGCAGCAGGTGGGCCTGTTCGCCGGGCCTGCGTTCACTCTCTATAAGGCGCTGACAACCGTGAAGCTGGCAAGGTGGCTTTCCGAGGAGGGACTTGAGTGCGTTCCGGCGTTCTGGCTGGCGACGGAAGACCATGACCTGGAAGAAGTCGCCGAGGGCGCGGCGCTTGACGAGCAATACAACCTGGTCGCCCTGCGTGATTCCGGCGAGCGGCCGTCAGCGCGGTCTTCCGTGGGTGTGGTGCGGCACACGGCGGAGATTACCGCGGCGATCAGCCAGCTTGAGGCGGCCCTGCCGGCGGGCGAGCCGCGTACGCGCCTGATCGACGACCTGAGAGCGTGTTACGCGCCGGGTACCACGTGGGGCGAGAGCTTCGCTCGCTTCGCTACGCGCCTATTCA
>JASHSC010000168.1 GCA_030036915.1 Terriglobia bacterium | reverse complement strand
CGACGTGGCGCGACCCATTCGCAGATTGTGAACCGCCGTTGGGATCGACCGCCATTAAAAGTCATCCTGTGGGGCTGATCGGACCTTCAATCAGCGAGGCGTTCGGATAGGCCGGCACACGAACCATGCCGACATCAGATTATCATCGCCTTCTAACGGATGTCCACGATGGGCCTTGGGTTCCGATTTTGACAGTTCCGGGAATCAGCAATTTTCCGCGTTTCATTCTAATCGAACACCCCTCACCCCAACTCCCCTCCCCCTCTTTCCTCTCCCCAGGGGAGAGGGAAGAGGGGAGAAGGGGTGATAAGGTGAGGGGTTTTTTCTGGCGGCGATTAGGGCCATTTGAGGGGGGCCAGCCACCGCAAAGCCTGCGAGTTTGCAGGAGGATGATTACTCCGTTATACTCACACGATCAATCCCTGAGACTCCGTTAGCGCCAAAGGAGGCATATGAACGGAACAAGTTCAAAGGTCAGCATCGGCAGCCTGATTTTGATTCCTGCCCTGATTACGCTTGCAATCACCATCCTGCGGCTGGTGGGAGAATTGGAAGGATGGTCGCGGCTCTTCTTCAACAAAGCGCCGGGCGGGGGGATGGCCATCGTCGGCATCTCGTGGCTCCCCATCATTTTCGGACCCTATTTTGCCTGGAAGCTGGCCACGGCGAATGAGGGTCCCTCGAGCAACGGCAAAGCCATCGGAATGTGCGTCGTGGGATTCGTGGTGTTTTTCCTGGGCGCGGCGTCTTCTTGGATTGGTTTCACCAAGCACATAACGGCCCTGATTCTTCTCGGTTTCGTGCTTGACCTGGCGTCCGCATTTGTGCCGCGCTTCGGATGGCGCGCGCTCGGGAATACATTGCTGGCGTATGCCTTCGCCGCGCGCATCCCCGTGGTTGTGGTGATGTTCATCGCCATGAGCGCGCATGGCGGCCAGGGCTGGGGCACGCACTACGACGTCGCGCCAGGCTTCGTGGTTACATCGTTCGCTCAAAAGTTCATTGACCTCGCCGTGCTTCCGCAGATGAGCCTTTGGATCGGGTGGACCGCCATCATCGGCGGATTATTCGGGAGCATCTACACCGCCGCATTCGTCCGTCGAACTGTTTCGCAGCCGGCGGCATAATTTTGAGATTGCTCTCCTCCCAGGCTTGAGGCTTCACAACGTATCCCACGCGCGTGTTACGAGACAGGTTTGGGAAACAGCGTCGTGCTCTCCCCTCAACGATCGTGAATTCGCCCATTTTTCCCAAACGAGTTGCACAATTGCGTTCCAAACCTATCTCCCCTCCTGAATGAGCGAGGCAAACCCTTCTGCCTGGGCGCATAATCTAACAATCAGGTGGGTAGGGGCGATTGAACCGCAATTCAAATTATCGGATTGGCGAAGCTTAATGCGACAGATGACGCAAGCGGGCGGGGCCTTCGGGGAGTCATCACCCTCACTGTGCGCGATAACTCGGGTGGTCCTATTGATCTGTCTCTTCGCGCTCCCATTGTGGGGCCAGGATGTTTTGACCTACCACAACGACAATGCTCGCACCGGCCAAAATTTGGACGAAACGACTCTGACGCCCGCGAACGTGAACTCCTCGCAGTTTGGAAAGCTCTTCCAACTCAGTGTGGACGGCAAAGTGGACGCGCAGCCGCTCTACGCTTCATCGGTCGCCATTCCCGGCCAGGGAACTCCCAATGTGCTTTATGTCGCCACCGAGAACGACAGCGTTTATGCCTTCAATGCGAGCAATGGCGCGCAGCTCTGGCAGGTTTCGCTCATCGGGCAGGGCGAAACCACTTCCGACAATCACGGTTGCACGCAGATAACACCGGAAATTGGAATCACCTCCACACCGGTCATCGACCGTACGAGCGGGCCGGACGGGGCCATCTACGTTGTCGCCATGACCAAGACTCCTCTTCGGCCTACCATCAGCGGCTCCATGCGTTGGACATGACCACCGGCGCGGAGTTATTCGGCGGCCCGGTGCAAGTGCAGGCCAGTTACCCCGGCACGGGCGCCAACAGCAATGGCACGAACGTCATCTTCGATCCCGGACAATACGCGGAGCGGGCGGGCCTTTTGCTGCTGAATCACGTGATTTACACCTCGTGGACATCTCATTGCGACTTTACTCCCTATACCGGGTGGATCATCGCGTACAGCGAAAGCACTCTCAGCCAGGTCAATGTTCTCAACCTCACGCCGAACGGCAGCGACGGGTCAATCTGGATGAGCGGCGGCGGACTGGCGGCGGATTCTGCCGGAAATATTTACCCCTTGATGGCGAACGGGACGTTTGACACGACGGTCAACTCCTCCGGATTCCCCTCGCAAGGTGATTACGGGAATGCCATGGTCAAAATCTCCACGGCGAATGGTGGGCTGGCGGTGGCTGATTATTTCACCATGTCGAACACCGTAGATGAGTCCAATGCGGATGAGGACCTGGGCTCCGGAGGCGTGCTGATTCTGCCGAACATGACGGATGCGAATGGCGTAACGCATCAGTTGGCCGTGGGAGCGGGAAAAGACCAGACGCTCTACCTTGCCGATTGCAATAACATGGGAAAGTTTAATCCTACTGCGGATAACATTTACCAGGAATTGCAGGGAGCTTTGCCGGGAGGAATTTGGGGAAACCCCGCCTATTTCAACGGATGGCTTTACTACGGGCCGGTGGGCTCCAGCTTGATGGCTTTTCAGTTCTCGAGTGCACTGCTCCAGTTGCCGCCGGTCTCCTCCACCGCCACGACGTTTGCTTACCCCGGGGCAACACCCAGTATCTCCGCCAATGGCACGAGCAACGGAATTGTCTGGGCGACGGAAAACACCAACCCCGCCGTCCTGCACGCTTACGCGGCCAACAACCTTTCCAATGAGCTCTATAACAGCAATCAGGCTGGCACGCGCGACCAGTTCGGGGCGGGAAACAAATTCATCACGCCGACGATTGCCAACGGAGAAGTCTTTGTGGGAACAACCAGTGGTGTTGGCGTTTTTGGATTGCTCGACTCAGTGGTAGATTTCGCTTTGTCCGTGGGCGCCGGGAATCCAACTTCCGCGACCGTAGCACCGGGGCAGACAGCACAGTACTCCTTGAGCCTGGCGGCCGAGGGAGGATTCAATCAAGCTGTTTCATTCGCCTGCACAGGCGTGCCGGCCGGGGCAACGTGCACGGTTTCGCCCACCTCCACCACTCCCAATGGAAGTTCCACGATTGCATTGGCCGTGAGCGTTGCCACAACCGCTGCGGGGGCACCCGGTTGGCGAGGATTCTGTCCGATCGGTGGACCGATGGTGGTGGGCATCATCGCCGCGCTACTGGTAATAGCAATTGTCTTCATAGCCATCCCAAAGCGTGGCCGGCGGCGAGGCTATACAGTGCTGGCGGGATGCGTCATTGCCGCGGCAATGGGCGCGGCCGCATGCGGCGGCTCCACGCCCATGAGCAGCGGCAATTCCGGCACTCCTGCGGGGACGTACAATTTGACGGTCACCGGCACGTCAACCTCGGGAACGACGACCCTCACCCACAGCGTGACACTCCAACTTATCGTAAGCTGACGCGGGTACGATGAGATGGCCTCGCGCATCGGTAAATTCCTGACTGCCCATCGGCGGCGACAGTGGCGGATATGCAAAGGAAAAATCGCCTTAAAAACGGATGAGGCGAATGAGCTCTCCCCGCGTCTAATTCGTTATAATGAGTGAACCTGACAGCAAGGCGAATCTACGCGCCACCCGATGAAATCAAGCAGCAAGGAACGTTCATGACGCTTTGGCGATCGACCATGCTTCTAGCCTGTTTTCTGAGACTGGCAGGTGCGGCGCGGGCTGCGGAGGGATGGAAGGTTCCTGCCGTCAACAAAAAGCTGCCGAACGGCTTGGTGGTGGTTTTGTCGGAGGACCGCTCGGCGCCGACTTTCGGGCTTTGCATCTCCTACCGAATCGGATTTCGCCTGGAGCCATCGGGCCACACCGGTTTCGCGCGCCTGTTCGAGCACATGATGTTTGAGGGCGCGCCTGACGCGCCCAAGGGGGCGTTTGACCGCGTGGTCGAAGGCAGCGGTTACGACAATGCCGACACGCGCTACGATTTCACCGAGTACGTCGACTCGGCGCCCGTCTCCGCGCTTGAACCCGTGCTCTGGCTTGAGGCCGACCGCCTGAAGACTCTCGATCTTACTCCTGACCACCTCGACAATTAGCGCAAAGTGGTAGAGGAGAAAGTGCACCTAAACGCGCTGACCAGTCCTACGGCCTATTCTTCGCCATTGGCCTGCCGGGCATGGCATTCGACAAATTTCCCGACGCGCACAATTTCTACGGCGACTTTAAGGACCCGGACGCGGCGAAGATCCAGGCGCGTGTGGGTTCTCAACCTGCCACAGGAAAAGTTGGGGCGGGAAAATGAGGAGGTCGGCGAGGTAACCTTCAAAGATATTGACGACGTCGCTTCTCAATATTTTCAGCGGCGTGTCAGAGCATTGTGGCAGTGGAGTTGGAAAAGGTCATGGAGAACCAGCTTGCACCGTTCCAATTGGAAATGAAACCCGCACCCTAAGCTACGCGCAGCTCAGCGGTTTCCCGCGGGCTGCGGCACAGCCAAGCTGGGTGCGTCCATGGCCGCCCGCGACAGCGGCTCTTCAGGCATGACGACCCATGCGATGATATAGGCGAGGAGTCCCGAACCGGCAAAGACCATCATCATCAGCCAAACTATTCTCACCAGCGTCGAATCCAATCCAAGATATTCAGCGAATCCTCCGCAGACGCCGGCGATCTTGTGGTCCTTGCGCGACCGCATCAGCTTCTTGCCGTGTATGGAGACCGGCGCTGCCAGCGCCGTGCCGCACTGGCAGCAATAATTCACACGCTCGGTGTATTCCTTTCCACATTGAGGGCAATACATGTCTCCTCCTTCCGTCTGCGAACCACCACTGCCCATTATACGCTTCAGGGGGCCGAGGAGTTCCATTCATTTCTGATTTCATATCGCGTTCGGTGGAATATGAGGTAAGATTCGGCGGTTATGAGTCGTTCGCCTGAGCAGAGTGCCCGCCTCCCCTCTGCAAGGCAAAATAAATATGGTTTGGCGTTCCCCGAGAGCCCTCATCGTATTTCTACAGGGATTTTCCCTTCGCCGCCGGGTGGTGGTCAGCTTGGCTCTGGTGCGCCTGATTCTCGTCCCGGTCATCTTTCTGGCAGTTTATTACCTTTTCGCGATGGCTTCGATTGTGGACCGCATTGTCAGCGTCGATGCGCCCGTGGCCACGAACGCCGAACGCGCTTCAATCGACATGCTGGACGCCCGGCGCGCGGAAACCAGTTACCTCCTGCTGCATGACCCCGATGACATTGCGCACAATCGCGAATCCCTCCAACAACTGGAATCCATCATTCAGACCTGCCGCACGTTGCAGCCGGAGGAAACCCCCACTCTGGATGAGCTGGAGGAGCAGATTTCAATCTACCGCATCAGCTTTAATCGCGCCGTGTTCCGGCTGGGGCAAAGCAAGATGCCGCCCGTGGAAAGCCTTCGCGAGGTGGTGAGGACCTACCAGAAGGACCTGGACGATGTGCTGCGCAATTCCGGGCGGGAAAGCCGCGCGACCTTGATCGAGACGTTGCGCGCCCGCATCGGGTCCTTTGATGGGGAAGTGGCGGCCAAATTGGAAGAGAACGATCCGGAGATTCGCCTGGCCTCCCAGGAGATGGCGACAGCCAGCCAGAGGATCGTCAACCTCTCAACCGACCTGGAAGACCGGAGCTGGCAGCGCGTTCAGAAGGATCACCAGCGAGCTCGCGGCTTGCTGTTCCGGGCTGAGCTGATTGGCGGCATCGTCTCCGCCCTCACCGTGCTGGTGAGCATATGGATCAGCTTCACGTTGCCCCGCCAGGTGGTTAGGCCACTGACCGACCTCAAGCAGGCGGTAGACCACGCTTCGGCGGGAAACTACGAAATTATGTTTGACGTGAAGGGCCAAGGCGAGGTTGTTGAACTCGCTGCGAGTATTCGCAAGTTGCTCGCCCATGTGCGCGAGAAGAAGACGGAATAGTGAAGGGGCGTCGCAGGGGGAGAAATAGGCGCCGGCATTCGAATCGACTAACAAGAAGCTAAGCCCGAGAGCAGTCGTGCCTATCAAACATTTGGCTTGATGCAGTTACCCTTCAACCTTCATACTTCTCCCTACGCACTAGACTCTTCAACCATAGAAGGAAGGTACCGATATGAAAGGAAAAGCGGAAGTAATCGACGTCCTCGCCAAAATGCTGA
>JASHSC010000167.1 GCA_030036915.1 Terriglobia bacterium | reverse complement strand
GCTCCAACGCAGTTACTCGACGGAGAACCTATACTTGCCCTCGCTGGCCATGCAAGGTGGGAACTTTGGGGCGATCTGCACCAGTTCCTTCAATGCCAGCGGGGTATGCGCGACAGCCAGCCAACAACTGTACAATCCTTTGAACGGCCAGCCGTTCGCAGGGAACGTAATTCCTCCAAGCATGTTTGCCTCGCAGGCCAAGACTTTGCTGACGTATCTTCCCGCCCCCAATACCACTGGCCCGAATTCGGTACAGGGACTGCCCAGCACCTCCGGCGGGCTTTATGACTTTACCAGTCAGAACCCCACGGCTATAGACATCGGGGTCACCAACGACCGTGTGGATTACAAACTCACCGACAAAGATCAGTTTTATGGCACGTACTGGCGGGCTGGCTTTACGGTCTTCCAGGTAGCTGAAGCGTACCCGACAAGCTACGGACAGGAGGTGCTGCCTTACCACAACACCGGTTACACCCTGGCAGAAAACCACACCTTTGGTCCCACCGCGCTCAATGAATTCCGCTTCTCATGGTTTGACCGCGAGGCGCTTACGGTGGGCTTGAACAACTTAGGCTTCAATCCCAACACGCTGTTCCCGCAACTTCAGAACAGTTACAATCGCGGCTTACCCACCATGAGCATCAGCGGCTATACGGGGATGTTCCATGACATCGGTGTCAGTTCACCCAGTCACCAGCCGACGATCGAATACACGGATAACTTTACCAAGGTGCACGGCCATCACACCTTCAAGTTTGGCGCCGACGAACTGGGCACGAAGAGCTACCAAAGAGCTAATCCGGGCTCGTTGGGGAGCTTCACGATCAATGGTGATTTTACGGCTGGAGACGGTTGGAAAAACGCCGGCGTCACGCCCTCTCTAGGAAACGCCTTTGCGGATTTCCTCCTGGGTGATGCCTACAGTGACACGTACACACCGCCGAGCACCTTCGGAAGCAATCAGTATCGGCGGATTTGGTCGTTCTACGGTCAGGACACCTGGCAAGCGACCCCCCGGCTGACCATTTATGCCGGACTCCGCTATGAGGTGCAGATACCGTGGTGGTTCCAAACCAATGGCGGAGTGGGAATTTCGAGCTACTACAACCTCGCGACCAACCAATTGGCTTTGCCGGAGAATTCCAGCACGGTGTTTTTCCCTCCCATCGATGCTGCGCAGAATGAGTACACCTCCATCTTGCCGGAATTGACCACCACGCAAGCGTTGGGGCTGCCGATCCGGTGGATGGAAACGGACACTCACGACCTTGGCCCTCGCTTCGGCTTCGCCTATCGTCCCTTCCACAGCAACAATACGGTCATCCGCGCCGGGTATGGCGTCTACTACGACCAGCTTATCGATCCGTGGTCCTCGATGGCTGGGAACTACCCCTGGCTCGGCAATGCCGCCCAAGGGCCGACCTATACCAGCACGGTAACGAGTAACCCTCCCGCAACGGGCTTTCAGCCTGACCTCACCTTCGCCGACCCCTTCCCCGGATCAGGGACAATCGGCGCCCCTTCCGCTCATCCTGGGATTAGCTACGTGCCGCGAAACCTCGTCCCCGCCGTCGTTCAGCAATGGAACGTGACCCTGGAACACCAGTTCCCCGGGCAATGGCTTGGCCAGATCACCTACTTTGGCAGCCAAGCCCATCATATTATTTGGTGGGGCAGCAATATCGACATCCCCACCACCATGACCCCCGGTGTTTCGCTCCAGAACGAGGTCCCTGAACAGCCCTGGGCGTCCATTTCCAGTTACCGCTCCGGCGGTAAATCGAATTACGACGAACTTCAGGTTCAGATGACCAAGCGCATGTCGTCGGGCTTGATGGTTCAGGCCTACTATACCTATGCGCATAGCCTGGACAATGTCGTAGGGAGCAGCACGGCCGAGGAACCGGCCGAGTGGTTCAACCCCAACGCCGATTATGGCAACACCGTGTTTGTCCGCCGGCAAACGTTCAACGTCGCTTACTTGTACGAACTGCCGTTCGGCCATGGCAAACACTTCCTGTCAGGCTCGAAAGGCGTTCTGAACGCCTTGGTCGGCGGTTGGGAATGGTCCGGGGACACGGTCTATGGCACCGGAGTGCCCTTCGACGTCCTTTTTACTCCTCCCAGCGCCGATGTGGGTTGGCTGGGTACTACTACTGTAGCCAACCGCGCGAGTCTGGTACCCGGTCAATCCTTCGATGTGGGCATGTCACATTCGCACAACGTCATCGCTGGCGTCCCCTGGTTCAACACCGGCGCCTTTACGCTGCCCACACCCTACACCTATGGCAACGCCCCGCGCAACTTCCTCTTCGGGCCGGGTTGGGGAAAC
Organism: Terriglobia bacterium; assembly: GCA_030036915.1. Taxonomy (GTDB): domain Bacteria; phylum Acidobacteriota; class Terriglobia; order UBA7540; family UBA7540; genus Bog-366. The sequence continues at coordinate 649 of JASHSC010000167.1, read as the reverse complement.
TGGGATATGGCTATACTGAAGAATTTCAACCTCCCTTGGGAAAGCATGAAGCTGCAATTCCGCATCGAAGCCTCCAATGTGTTCAACCATTTCAACCCTGGCTGCCCGGGCACGGCAAGCAGCGAGTTCGGGTGCGACGTGGTAATTCCGGCCACTGGGGTAGCCACAACCCAGGGGAACATCACGTCCAGTTATCCGAACGCTGCGACGACGCAATCTGGGCCCTACGGCGATGGGCATCGTTTCTTACAAGTGGGTGCGCGCTTGTTCTTCTAAACTGATCGAGCCACCCCGCCGACGGGAAAAACCCCACGGTGTTAATTCCAACCTGAGCCTGCCCCGCGCCGAAAAGCGTGGGGCAGACTCCCGACCAAGATCCCCAAAACTTGCCTTATCCTTTGTCCCGCGAGATCGACCGCTTACAGTCCTCGCATATCCTGCCCCTTATCCCGTATCGCTTCCTTTACGGCTCGCCCCAAGCGAGAAATTCGTGCAGAAATTGAAAAGTTCCTACGCCATGGTAGTGTGCGGGCCGTTGAAATACTCGATCTGCGGGCGGACGCTACGGATTTCATCGTGACGAATTGGCTTCGCTCGAAGATGCCCGTCACTTGGCTTGGGGGTACGTATGGCAACCGCCAGTTACCCC
>JASHSC010000166.1 GCA_030036915.1 Terriglobia bacterium | reverse complement strand
TCAGGTCGCCGCGTGCCAGGTTGGAATTCGCGCTCCAGCGGTAAACCTCCGCCGCCACATCATTGCCAGCAAACCATGCACCCAGAATGGCCAAGGCCAGGATCGAGGCATAAAGTGAGCGTTTAATCCATGCGCGAGGCGTAGCAAGAGCCGCCACGGACTTGGACGCCACCAGCGCCAACAGCGCCAGCGCGAGAATCTTCACGGCTTCCCAGAAAACGAATCGAATTATCTCCAAGCAATTGACCCTGTAAGGAATTCAGGGGTCAGAAGTCAGAATGAACCTTCTCGCGCCAATGGGCCAAAACCAAAAATTGCATCGACGCGCCGTTCTGCCTTTTGCCCTCTGCCTTCTGCCTCCCTCTTACTCCACCAAATTCATATGAATCTGAGTCTTCGGGCTCAATCCTGCGTGCCCGTCGAGCTTGAATACGAACGGTTCGCCCGAGAGATCATGCGGGATTCCCCGTAAATAGCCTGCGGTGATCAGGTCCTGCCATGATCGGGCCTGGTGCCCCTGTTTCACCCGATACTCCGCGACCAAGGCATCGAGTTGGTCGAGCGCCTGTTGCGTGTCAAGGGCGGCGAGATGCATTTCCGCGCTGAGGCGGATGGAATCGTTCCCGGCGGTCCCGGCAATTTCCGTCCACAGGATGCGCGAGGTCTCGATTTCACCGCCCTTCGCGGCCACAGACGCGGCGAGTGTGCGCATCCAGGGCAGAGCGCCGGGGCGTTCGCTTCCGGTTTGAAACGCCCGGGCGGCATGCGCATAATCCTTTAAATCCCAATAGTAGATGAAACCCAGATCTTCCCAAAACCGCCAATACTCCGGGTTGGCCACGATCCCGCGTTCCAGCAGGTGGATGGCTCGCCTGGGATTGCCTGCGCCCTCGGGGGGTTTTTCCGCCAGGAAGACCGACCCAAACCGGTATGCAATCAGCAAGCGCGGGTCGAGGCTGGTGGTAATATCCAGCAGAGGGCCGAGAAGCGGGAAGGTCTGCGCGTGTGCCAGATGAAGCCGACCATAGTACTGTACGGTGCGCGTCCAGTAGAGCGTGGCGAGCAAGCCGGAATATCCGCCACTCAATCGCGCAAACAAAGCCTCAGAAGGGATAAAAACCAACTGGTCGCGCGGCCCATAGGTAGCGGCGAGTTGCTGATCGATGCTGCGCTGAAAAGGATATAGGCCCAGCAAGCCGCACCCCACAACCGCCATGAGGAGAATCCGGCGACGGCGCCCAGAAGCCTGGCTTCCAGCCCGTGGGCCCGAATCATCAGATACTTTACTTACTAATAATGCGTCCGACCTCAATTATCTTCCCTCAAATTCCAGCCGCAGGTTTCACGTACGGCTACTCACCCTTTCCCGCTTCGCGGGAGCAACCGCCTCACTTGAATTCCCGCTCCTCAAATATCATGACCGCCGCGGAAAGCAGGATGGTGATGTACAGGAGCGCGTAGCAGGTATTGGCGGTGATTAACAAACCCTGGATTCTCACGCCGTGCGCCACCTGGTCAATTACGTTAAAATTGCTGAAATTGGGCAACACGTAATAGAGGGCGCCTGTGAGCTTTTGCAGGACCACGCTTCCGCTTTCCTGGCCGAAGCTGCGAATATCGCCTGAAAAGTTCCCGATCACGAAAATGCAAAAAGTAAAGACCGCGGAGAGAATCGAGGTGGAAATGCAGGAGAAGAGAATTGCCACGCCCACTACGATCGCCAGCTCCAGCAGTATGAAATAGACCGCCGTCAACAGAGAAAAATCCTGAAGCCCCAGCCCCCCCCTCTGGATGGCCAAGGCAACATAGAAACCCACCGTCATGATGGCGGTGTTGACCAGCAGAGTCAGCACAAGGCCGGCATATTTTCCGAGGATGAACTCTGCGCGCGTGACCGGCTTCGAGAGAATGTTATAAACCGTCCGGCGCTCGATTTCTTTGGAGACTAATCCGATACCGATAAAGATGGCAATGAGCAGGCCGAATACGGATATCGCCGCGAGGCCCAGGTTGACGAGAACAAGCCGCTCGGCACCCACCGAGATGCTCCCCAGCAGGATTGCCGCGCCGATCAACAGAAGGGCAAAGGCGATCAAGTTGTAGAGCACACGTTCGCGCACGGACTCTCTAAAGGCTCCCAGCGCGATGGTGAGAATTCTTCCCATGAACTTCGCTTACCTCGGATGAACTTCCGCGGGTACGGCCGGCTCCAATTCCTTTGCCGAAACTTTTGCCAGGAAGTAATCTTCCAAGGACATTTTGACGGGATTCAACGCCGCCACTTTCACACGGGCGCGCAGGGCAAGCGCCAGAGCCTTCTCAATGTTTTCCTCATCGGCGATTTCCAGACGCACACGGTCGCCGGTGCGAATCATGGAAACCGCCAGAGGACGAAGTTCCTGAAGAACCCCCTCGCCCGGGTTTTCCAGGATCACCTCCGTGGTGGAAACTCCCAGGCTCAGGATCTCGCGAAGCTCGCCGCAGCCCTGAAGCTGGCCGCGATTCAAGATGGCGACGCGATCGCAGAGAGTTTCAGCATCAGAGAGAATGTGGGTGGAGAAAAACACGGTCTTCTTCTCCTCGCGCAATTGCAGGATGAGGTCACGCACTTTGCGCCGTCCGATGGGGTCCAGCCCGGTCATGGGCTCATCCAGAAAAACCACTGCGGGGTCGTTGATGAGCGCCTGCGCAATGCCCGCCCGCTGCACCATGCCCTTGGAGGCCCGCCGCAACGGGAGGTCGCGAAATTCCTCAAGGCCGACGCGCTCCAGGAGTCGGCCGACGCGCCGTCGCAGTTCGTCCTTGCCCAGTCCAAACAGCCGCCCCGTGTAGCGCAGCAATTCTTCCATAGTCAGGTGGTCATAGAAGTAAGGATGCTCAGGGAGGTAGCCGACGCGATGGCGGACGACAACGTCATCCAGTCGCCTGCCCAGGATTCGCGCCGTGCCGGAGGTCGGAAAGACCAGACGGAAGAGGATTTTAAGCGTCGTGGTCTTCCCCGCCCCGTTCGGCCCCAGCAAACCGAAGACTTCGCCCGGCTCGACTTGCAGGCGGAGGGAATTCAGGGCCCGCTTCGTGCGGGTCTTCCAAAAGCCCACGCGATAGTCTTTGGTGAGTCCATCGATTTCGATGGCGGGCATAGCTCTGAACCTGTGAACGTTACGGCCGCAACTTCGCCAAGGCGGAGGCGATCTGCGAATTATTGGGATCGGCAGCCAGCGCTGCCTGAAATTCGCCGCGCGCCTCGGCGCTTTGCCCTGCGGCGGCGTAAATCAACCCCAGATTATAATGAGCGTGGCTATCCGCGCTGTTCAGCGAGAGCGCCGCCTTGAATGCCTTCTCCGCGCGCTCGCGGTCCCCCCAGCGCATGTAAATGTAACCCAGGTGATCACAGGCCGCGAGATTGGGCTCGCAGGAAAGGGACTCGCGGAACTGCTCTTCCGCCTGGGCAAGCTTCCCCGCGTCAAAATACAGTTTGCCGAGCACGTTGTGCGAATTGTAATTCAGCGGAACCAGGGCGATGGCGGCACGGAATTGTTGTTCAGCAAGATCCATCTCGCCGGTTTCCGCGTAAGCTGACCCCAGGCTAAGATGCGCATCGGCATTGCTGGGATCCAGTTCGATGGCGCGGTTCAGCAAGGGCACCGCCTCATTATATCGCCGCTCGCGGGCGTAGACGGTGCCCAGCGAGCATAGGGATTGAATGAAGTCGGGCTTCAGGCGCAGGGTTTCGCGATACTCTCGCTCCGCGGGGCCCCATTCGTCGCGCAGCGCATACGCCTGCCCCAGTCCGCTGTGCAGGATGTACTCATTCGGTTCAGCAACCAGAGTGGACGTGAGCAGGGTGATGTCATCATGCCAGACGGGCACGCGAGTAACAATGCGAACCACACAAAGCAGTGCCAGCGCACAGGCCGCGCACGTCGCGGCCGCCTGCGAGGCCGCCTGGCGTCTTGCCGCCCCGCGCCACAGTTCCGCCATTGCCCATCCCGCCGCCAGGCAAAAGCCCACCGAGGGGAGATAGAAGTAGCGGTCGGCCAGAACGTAGGCACTCATCCAGCGCGCGTTCAGCACGGGA
>JASHSC010000165.1 GCA_030036915.1 Terriglobia bacterium | reverse complement strand
TATCGATTTCTCCGATGAACCGATCCAACCGAACGCGGATTCGCGTGGTGGTGTCCTTCATCCGCTTTGTGTATTCCAAAACCCCGAAGCGCTCGTGGGCGTTCTTCATGGTTTTTCCCTTCCTGTTTTTTTGGGGTGAGTTTCCTGGGCAAAGGCATGGGTCGTAGCCCGGAATTTTGGTTCCGGGTGACAAAGTGGGTGCGGGATTGCGGTGGGATGTCGCGTGTCGGTCGCGACAGCGCTACTTCAGGATCGCAACTTGCCCTGTGGTAAACACTAGCGTCAATTCATTGGAGAACCGTTCTTTCTCCCTCAGAGTAATGATGCCGTCCTCGTCTTCTTCCTCTGTTTTGTCCACCACCTTCACGCATCTCCATGCGGAAATATGGCGGCTGTCGTCTGCGCCGAAGATTCCGTCGAGCATGGAGCTTACCGCCAACAATCCGATGTGGCCGGCATGGAGTGGGGTCAGAGGTCGACCCGCCGCAGATACGGGCTCCGCAAAGAGGATGCGACTTGCTTGACGGTACGCCACTGACCTCGGGAGCAGATCTTCGATCTCATCAAGTGGCAGCCCTCGGGAGACCAATTGCGCTGGCCCACTCACGGGTACGTTGTATTGCACTTCGGGCTCAGAAGGCAGAACCGGGATTTGGGAGGGATTCCTCGCCAGGCCGGCATAGTAAAGACGTGCCCGCGTGATATCGCCGTCGGTGAGACGTTCTTTTTCCCGCCGATTGCGCCGTACTCCGAAAGCCACCACCTGCTTGTAGCGCAGACACTCGGGTGCTTCGAGGCGGTAAACTCGAACATCCCGGAAATGCGATGCCAGAACCTGACTGCATTCAGCCAGCCTTTCGCCGGGGATGACAAACACCAGAACTCCCCCGGGCTTCAGCCAGCGATAGGTGTGGCTCAGGAATCCCTGCTCAGTGCGACGACTGTCAGCCGGCCCCAGGGTCCAATCGTATGGAGGATTCAAATAAAGAAGGCCAAAGCACTCGGCGGGGCACTGCACTTCCAGCGTATTTCCCTGGACGATGTTGGGAATGCGCTGCCTGGCTTGCTCGGCGCGGTAGGCGTCAAGCTCGATACCGTAGCGGTACACCTCAGCACTGCTGGTGAGAACCTCGAAGGCCGCGCCATCGCCGGCACACGGGTCGATCGCGGACGATGGAGCATCTGGAAACACTAGGAACCTGCGAATCCGCTGAGCTTCGGCCAACGGCAGCGGAAAGAACCCGAGTCTACTCTTGCCCTGGAAGCGCAAAAGTGGGCTCCTTTCTCTGAAAGAGTTCGAATAGTTGTGTGGCGATCTCCACAACAAAGGTTGATGTGAGAATCCTTCCTTCCAATGTGGGGTCGGGGCTTATGGGGTAGGGTCGAACATCAATTGCCGTAACTGATCGTTAATCAAACTCCTCCGCGCCCAGTGCCGCACGTGAAATACCTGGACTGTGCCGGTTGAGATAGTCCTCTGTCGAATCGAATAGTACACCTTGTATTGGCGATTGCGCTTTCCATAAAGCAAGACGCGCACTTCTTGCCCAAGATCTTCGGATTCATCCGCGACCGGACAGCGGCGCAGCATACCTTCGAGGGTGTGAATGGAAGCCATGATGCCATTAAACCACTCTTCGGCGTGCTCGAAGCTGCTCTGCTCCTGGATGTACCGCGCGATTTCATCCAAGTCATTGAAAGCCCGCGGTGAAATCTCAACGAGAAAAGCCATGACGTTTCCGGAGGCGCCGCTCCGCCTGTTTGAGGGGGATTCCTTCGCCCCGTTCGAACTGTTCCACTCCTTGACGAATCGCCGCTACGGTCTCGGCACGCTCCAGTCGATCGAGCAATGTCTGATAGCCTTCGGCATCCTGGACCACGATTTCGGCCCGGCCATTGACGGTCAACACCATGGGGACCTTTTTCTCCTTAAGCCGCCCCACGTAATTCTTGAGGTTGCGTTGGAACTCGGTGACGGAGCGAACTTCGCGAAGGTCGATCATTGCCTGCCTCCATGCCTTAGCATGCTTTAATCATATAATTGCATGCTTCAACCCAGACCGTCAAGCGCCCAGCTCGCGCGCATAACGCCATTGTATCCGCGACGCGGTCCCATGGACGTGAACTATGGGCTGCGAGTCTTCCTGGCCTGTTCTTTTTCCAGTTTGTCCACCCTCGCGCTTAGTTATTGCCAATAGTCGCCGCCAACTATCGAAGTCGCCGCATTCTCAATCGTGCTCTGAAAGTAAGACTCCTTTTTCGCTGGCTTGAACCTAACTCCGAATTGCGCGGGTTTCCCGTCGGTTCCGTCTCCGGCACTGAAGGTCAATCTTTAGCAGGTAGGTCATCGTCGCTGCCAAGTTAGCGAAGGCACCGCGATTGCTGAATTCCCCGATGCGAAAACGTCGGGCCAGCGTAGATAACGTCCTTGGAATGCAGTGAACCCGCTATCTGTGAAGCCGGCGACTCACAAGCATTTGAGAAGGTGAATGACGATATAGATCGCGCTTCCTATGGCAGCCGCCAGGAGCACAAAGCCGACGGCCAGCCAGAGGAATCCGCGAACACCCCTAAATTGACCTTCAGTTCCTGCCATGTCGAGATCCTCCTCTTGTGCCCTACTGGTTGGGTTGTCAATGACTTTGCCGCCGCTGATGGACGGTCGAGATTCATGCTGGAAAGATCACATCGCCGTGGATTGGTAAAAAGGGGTGGGGCTGCAATCTTCCCGTCATGAGCGGATTACGCTTGATCACGGGGTTTTGCAGGTGGGGCTTGAAACAACCCTGTGGCGGGAGCCCCATGCCTCGGTCCGTTGTCTTCGGGACGGGCGCCGCAGCCGCCTCCACAAGGAGGTATCAACCGGCAAACGACTACTTACGCCCGTCGAGAGGCTGATGAAGCCTCCGTGATAACAAATCGTACCGTACCGAAATAGCCGCGCCAGCAATGCCAGTGCATGCTGCGCGAGAGTCGAGTTAACAAAAGGCTCCTGCCGGTCCAGGGAATCAACCGCGCTGCAACTTGGTTCTCCGTCATTGTCCAGCCTGGGGTCCGCGATCTCCGGGTACAGTTCGGCCGCCGACCGGAGGCGCAGCTTTGACCTGCGGTTGCGTTCGTTGAGCGGTTCACCAAGAATGAACTGCCCGCTGTCTGCACTGTTACCCAGATCAAGCCAATACGACACCGCACTCAAATTCCCAAACGCATCACGGATCACAGCCCGTGCTGCCCGCGTATCTACACACCCTATAACGATGTGAGCGCGGAGTTCATCGCCGGAATAGCTGCGGGAGATGAATGTTTTGTTTTTGAGGTGGACAGGGACTGCTTCCCAGTCCAGCCCCCAGAACAGGTTTAGCCGATTGACCAGGACGACAGCCTTATTTAAGCCGATCTCGGACCTTGCAAAGGGTTGACGGACGCAGTTGGCGGAGGAAATCGTATCGCCGTCGATAACCGTGACGTGCAATCCCCCGGGGTGACCGCGCGCAACCAGGGATTGATGTAGGTACGGCAATCCTGCCACGACCGCGCTCCCGCTCCCTCCGCACCCA
>JASHSC010000164.1 GCA_030036915.1 Terriglobia bacterium | reverse complement strand
GGCCACCAGGTGACGTGTCCAATCACCATTTTGCCGTCGCGAGTTGCGGGACCGGTGGCGGCGAAGGCGCTGCAATGGTCCATGCTCCTGCCTTCGGCGTAGGGAGGCTTGATAAGCTTCAAGTCCTCAAGGCCCGAAGGCGTGACGGTGACGGCGGAGGCGAGTTCGCCCATCTCCACCGTGACATTGGCCACCAGGATGTCGGTAAGATCAATGCGGCGGTCCAGCCATCGCGCGCCGGCGTCCGAAGCACCGTCAGCGATGCCGCGCATTTCCTCCAGAATTTCCTGGTCGAAGCCCCGCAGAAAAAGGGCGTCAGCGGTGGTGCGGTAATTCCTCCAGTGGTCCTTGTCGCCGAGTTCAGCGGCGCAGCGCTCGAGGTACTCGGGAATTTCGCGCGCCATCAGGTGCCCGTGCTGGTACCCGCGCTCGTAGGGCTGCCCTTCGATGTGGAGGTAGATCCACCCGGCGGCCGGGTAGCGGTAGGCTGGGCCAAAGGTCTGGACGGCGTCGCGAACGGGCCAGTCGTCACCCGTAGAGGCCTCGTCAAGTTGAATTCCCTCGAACCAGGTTTCGCCGCTGAACGACCCGCCGTTGCCCACGGTGAGAAGAATCGCGTCGTCCGTGCGGCTGGCGATGAAGCGAAGGTCGAGGTGCATCCAGGGCTCGGTGCCGCCTACCGAAGCGGAGTGAACATCAAACGGCATGGACGCCATGGTGAGCGTCGCGCCTGATGCGATGGGAGTGCGGTTGAGGTCGTGCACTGCCAGGTCCTCTGTACGCACCCAGCCGCTTAGCTCATAAGCCTTGCCGAGTATGAGCGAGACAGGTGTGAGGCGAATGCACGCGTCCTCTGAGTCCGCGCCGCGCTCAACGCGCAGGGAAGGACTGTTCTCGCGCTCGACCGATGAGTCCAGCGCCGCGGAACCGCGCACGACCGTCCAATCCTGGCTGTTCTTCCGGAATGAAGACTGAAAAATGGGAGTTGAAGACAGCCCCAGCGTAGGTATCAGCAGGCAGCACGCGAGGAATACTGTTTGCCATCTTGTTGGCGCGCTCACCCATAGAGACACGTGCCGTCGGGCGACGTGTAAGTTTTTCATTGAAACAGCCCTCCATGTACCATCGTAACACCGGCCACCACTGTTGAAGAGTCTCCATTCTGAGTGCGAAAGGTCACTCGTTCGGAATTCCCAACCAAACATTCCGGTTGGAGTAAAACGTCACACGCCCGGTGGGATGCCCTTTGCGGTAGGCCAGGAATTTTCGGAGCATCGCTTCATACCGGCGGTCGGAGGTGCGCATCGGCTTGTGGGGCATCTTGATGAGGTTGCGTTCCACCTCCTTGACGTTATTCGGCGACAACCGCCAATCGCCCTTCACGAGTGTGCGCAGATCAGCGACGCCATAACCAACGATCCGCCCCGAGCCGTCCACGTAGGGGTCGATGTAACTGAACACCAAATCGCGGATGGTGCGGAAAACTGGCTTGCGCCCGTGCAGGCCCGTGTCGCGCGAACGTGCTACAGTTCCCCAGCGACCGCGCTTCTGGAAGAGAAACAGCACATGGTCGAGCTGATCCTGCGATTCCAAATCGAGCAGCAGCGGGGGGAAACCGTGCTGCTCCATGATGGCCGCCGCGCTGAGGGCCGCCTCCAGGCAGTGGGCGGTTCCATGACTCACCACGCCGCGAAGCGTCCGCAGCGTCTCCCCGTGCTCTTCCCAATTGTAGGGAAGGCGGTTGAGATAATCCTGAACCTGCTTGGGAGTCCGGCAGCGGCGGATGATTGCCCACTCCGCCGGGCGAAAATCATCTTTTCCCGGCGGTGACGACGCGGGGTAGTTGCAGGCGACGGAAAAGCTCTTCGGAATATTCGTTCCTTCATGCATGCAACCGTATGCTCGCGCAGCTTGGTGACTAAAGCTCCGAACTTTTCCCCCACCTGTCGAACCAAAGTTGAAACATAAATAGCGTCCAAAGTGTTTTGCGATGATCGGCCTTGCCGGACCAATGTTCGTTCAACAATCCGCGGACGAAGAAAACGTTGAAAATTCCCTGCCGCTTCAGCTTTTCTTCCGCCATGGTCTCATCCACCAGAGGCCGAAGCTCGTTGCGCATCCAACTGGCGATGGGCACGGAAAACCCACGCTTCTGCCGGTAGACGATTTCCTTCGGGAGCCAGCGCTCGACGGTTTTTTTCAGCAGGTACTTCAACTTGAAGCGCCGCACCTTGAGGTTGCCGGGCAGACTTTCGGCAAATTCAATCAAGCGGTGGTCGAGAAAAGGCGTGCGCATCTCAAGCGAGCAGGCCATGCTGGCGCGGTCCACCTTCACCAATAGATCGTCTTCGAGGTAGAGGCGAAAATCGAGATAAAGCATTTCCGAAAGCGTCTCATCGAAGCGCGCGCCCTCCACCACAGGAGCGAGCGGCGCGAAGATTTGGCTGCTGGGCAACTGCGGCCCCGCCCAATCCGGCGAAAAGAGCTGGTCGAGCTCAGTGGGGTTGAACATTCCGAACCAAATGTGATGCCGCTCCGCGGGATTCTTCTCCGCGTGGCTCAGGAATCGCCGCAGAAAAAGCCCTTTGGGAACCGCCTTGGAGGAAACAGGAAGAAAGCGCTGGAGGCGGCCAAAAACCTGACGGCGCGTCCATACAGGAAGCTTCAGGTAATATTCCGCCAGACGGGCTCCCATGTATGTCGGGTAGCCGCCGAAAAGCTCGTCGCTGCCCTCCCCGCTCAGTGCAACTTTGATGTGCTGGCGCGCAAAGCGTGAAATCATGTAGGTGGGAATGATCGCCGGGTCCGCCATGGGCTCGTCGAGATGATCGGCCAGGGTCATCAGGGCCTGCTGCATCGCCGGTTTCTCGGCCTTCAGAACGTGATGCTGCGTGCGGAAGCGCTTTGCCACCAGCGTGGAATAGGGTTCCTCGCTAAAAGTCTTTTCCGGAAAATTCACGGAGAACGAATTCACGTTTCCCGGACTCAATTCGCTCATGATGGCGACGATAGTGGAGGAATCCACGCCTCCGCTCAGGAAGACCCCGAGTGGAACGTCGCTCACCAGGCGCGATTCGGCCGCTTGGCGCAGGCGCACGGCAAGCTCTTCCACAAGTTCGCGCTCCTCGCGCGCCGTCGCCGGCGGTTTCCCCGGTGGCCGGAGATACTCCTGCGGGCGCCAGTAGGCATTGATCTGAACCCTGCCGCCCTCCACCACCATGCGATGCGCCGCAGGAAGTTTCTTGATCTCGGTAAATACGCTGCGCGGAGCAGGGAAGTAGCCGTAGAAAAAATAGTGAGCGAGCGCGGTGCGGTCGATCGCGCGGCTGATCCCCGGATATTCGCGCAGTGACTTGATCTCCGATCCGAAGACCAGAGTGTCTCCGTTAAGCCAGTAATAGAGCGGTTTTTCACCGGCACGGTCGCGCGCCAGGAGCAATCGCCGGGCGCGATCGTCCCACAGCGCGATGGCAAACATCCCGTTTAATTCGCGCAGGCAGTCGACGCCCTGCTCTTCATACAAGTGGATGATGGCTTCGCCATCGGAGTGCGTCTTGAAGTGGTGGCCGCGATCCAGCAGGCCTTCGCACAGCTCGCGGTAGTTGTAGATTTCTCCATTGAAAACCAGTGTCACGTCGCCGGCTTCGTTGGAGAGCGGCTGATTGCCGGTCTCGAGGTCAATGATGCTCAGGCGTTGAATGGCCAGGGCGAGATGAGGCAGTTGAAATTTGCCGCCGCTGTCGGGCCCGCGAT
>JASHSC010000163.1 GCA_030036915.1 Terriglobia bacterium | reverse complement strand
GTTTCCGCAATCCGCGTTCAGCGTCTGGCCAGTCATCGAGTCGGAAAGATCCGAGGCGAGGAACAGACAAACCGCGGCGATTTCGGCAGGCTGAATGCGGCGCTTCAGGCATTGCCGGCCCACGATTGCCGCCACCGCTTCATCACCCGCCTTCCCCTGCGCAGCCACGAGGCGCTTTTCGGCCTCAGTCTGAATTGCCCCGGGCGTTATGGCATTCACATGAATGTTGTATTCGCCCAGCTCTCGCGCAAGCGCGCGAGTGAAGCCGATCACGCCACCCTTGGAGGCGATGTAATGCGAAAAGTTTGGCGCCCCAACGTGAATGTTCACGGAAGATATGTTGATGATCTTTCCCGCACGCCGCTGGACCATCTGTGGCGCAACCGCGCGCGCGCAGTGGAAGACCCCCTTCAGATTGATATCGAGGACCTCATTCCACTGCTCGTCGGTCATTTCAACGAGGGAAGCCCGGGGATAAATGCCCGCATTGTTAACAAGGATGTTGACCCCTCCGAATTCCGCCCCGCCGTGGTCCACTGCGCTCTTCACTGCTGCCGCGTCCCGTACGTCGCCGGCAACGAAAACAGCCCGGCCACCGGATGCGCGGATGGCAGCGGCCACGCTTTCGGCACCTGCACCGTTGCGGTCAAACACCACAACGCTCGCCCCTTGCTGGGCAAAGAGCCTAGCCGTTGCTTCTCCGATGCCGGCGCCCGCACCGGTAACGAAGGCCGTCTTTCCATCCAGTCGGCAAAGCGGTTGGTTCGCCACGGAAGAGCCTCGCAAGCCAATTTTGATTTTGGTCTATCGCGGTCATTATGTTCGACAGAGCTGGTCTAGTCAAGACTAAATATACTTGAAAAACTTGTGAAGAACTAAAGGTTGACAGTAACTAGAGGTTCGAAGAGAATGGTCCAGTGCGGTACAAATCTTGTCAACTCCTTACGCGTTCCCCGGAACCGGTGAAAGAGCAGCTTCGGCTCCTTCTTCTCGGCGAAATTGAGCGGGGGGCTTTCCTGCGGGGGGCTAGGCTCCCCTCCGAGCGCGAATTGGCGGTGAGATTCGGAACCTCGCGCACCACGGTCCGCCAAGCCATTGAGTCGCTGGTGGGGGGAGGTGTGCTGGTACGGAGCCCGAGCAAGGGTACATTCGTGGCCGGAGCGCCCAGCGCTTCCTGGACCTCCCAGGATCCAAGCACTGGTATTCCGCTTGGAACCGTTCAAGGGACGCTGGCCTTCGTTATTAGCGAAGAGATTTTTGAATTTGTCTCAGTGGGGTACAACCGCATTTTGCTTGGGGTTCAGAAAACTTGCCAGCAGAGCGGCTACCGGCTTCTGTTTCATCTTCTGACGGACGACGCTTCGGTGGTGGAGAGTGGAGTGGCGGGATACATGGTGGTCGGCGGGGCGCCCCGGCGATTCCTGGAGCGTCTGCGCGCGACGGCCACTCCACTGGTATTCGTGGATTTGTTGTTGGACGACCGCACGGCTTCGGTGGGAATTGATTACGCGAGCGGGATGCGCCAGGCCGTGAACTACCTGCACAGCCTGGGACACCGGAAGATCGGTTTTATCGGGTTCCCCAATTCTGAGAAATACATCGCCTTCTGGCAAACGCTGGCTTCGCTGGGAGTGCGTTACGAGCCGCGTTGGGTGGTGTTCCTCCAATTGCCGGATCTTCAGTCAAGCATGCTTTCGGGCTACCGGTCGATGCAATCGATTCTGGCGATCAAATCGCTCCCCACCGCCATGATTGCCACCAACGATATCGTAGCCTTGGGTGCGAACGACGCTCTTGCCGTGGCGGGAATCAATGTGCCGGAGCGCATGAGCATCATGGGGTTTGACGATTTGGGCGTGGAGTCCGACCGCCCCATTACCACGATGCGAACCGATTCCGCCGAAGTGGGCCATTTGGCGGTACGCGCCCTGATTGAGCAGATTCGTGGCGGTCCTGCGGATACGGGACGGATTACGGTGCCAACAGAATTGGTGGTTCGCAAATCTACAGCGCAGGCTTATGGGGGAGAAGAGGGTCGATAAATGAGCCGTTCCTGGAACCAATCTCGTGCGCTTTTTGAGCGGGCCAAAAAGTCGCTGGCCGGAGGCGTGAGCAGCCCTGTGCGTGCCACGGCGCCTGTGCCACTTTACTTTTCCGGCGGTTGCGGCGCCCGCCTGAAAGACGTGGACGGAAATGAGTACATCGATTATCAGCTTGGCTGGGGGCCGAATATCCTTGGCTACTGCCATCCGCGGATGGTGGAAGCTATGCGGTCGCTGGCGGAGCGCCCTTACAACTACGGCGCGCAGCACGGGCTGGAAATCGCCGTCGCCGAGCGCATTCAGTCCTGCGTTCCCTGCGCCGAGCGTGTGGCGTTCACCTCCAGCGGCAGCGAGGCCGTACAGCTCGTGCAGCGCCTGGCGCGCGCATTCACCGGTCGGCCGCTCATTTTGAAATTCGAGGGGCACTATCACGGCTGGATGGACTCCGTACTGCACAGCCACCATCCCGCTGCCGCAAAGACGGGGCCGCGCGAGAAGCCAAACGTGGTGCGCGAGTCCGCGGGGCAGGTGGCCAATTCGGTTGAGAACATCGTTGTCGCGCCCTGGAACGACGTGGACCTGCTCGAACGGCTGCTGACGCAGAATTCGGAGAATGTTGCGGCGGTGATCATGGAGCCCATCCTCTGCAACAGCGGATGCCTGATGCCGCGTCCCGGATATTTGCAGGCGGCGCGCGAGTTGACATCGCGTCTCGGCGCGTTGCTGATTTTTGACGAGGTCATTACCGGCTTCCGAGTGGCCCTGGGGGGTGCGCAGAGCCATTATGGCGTGATTCCCGATTGCGCCACGTTTGGAAAAGCCGTGGGCGGCGGGCTTCCGCTCAGTGTGGTGGGCGGCCGCAGAGAAATCATGGAGCAGATGTTCACCGAGGGAGTGGTTTTTGGCGGTTCGTTTAACGGCAACCCTACCTCCCTGACGGGTGCAAACGCCGCGCTCGAGGAGCTGGCGCGCGACGGCGGTGCGGCCATCCAGCGCGCCAACCGCGCGGGAGAAAAACTTCGCGCCAGCCTGCTGCAACTTGCCCGGGAGCACAAGATTCCTCTCCAGGTTACGGGCTTCGGTGCCGCAATGTGCCTGCATTTTTCCGACCGTAATGAGTTGCGGGAATACCGTGACACCCTTGAAGACAATGCAGAGCGCTTGCGCCGTTTTCTCTTCCTGGCGATGGACGAAGGCATCATATTGGTTCCCGACGGTCGCATCTATGTCTCGACCGTTCACGACGACCGCGACGTTGAGGAAACGCTCGCGGCTTTCGCGCGCGTGTTTGCGAGGTTGTAGACCCACCCCATGAAGATCACGGAAATCAAGCTCTGCGCGATTCGCGCCGGAAATACAGGCGAACGCGGCGCGCAGTTCGGAGAGTCGCAATGCTGGGGCGGCGGCTGGCAGACCCACGCGCTGATCGCCAATCCCATGTCGCTTTATCCCGCCTACGCGCGTCTGCGCAGGTCGCATCACGCTGAGTGACAAGCCGGGCTTTGGAATTGAACTGAATCCTGATTACCTCCGGCCGTTCCCCTAGCTTTTCGAAACGAAAAATCGAGACAGCCCGAGCTACCCGCCGGATTGATTCTTGAAGTATCATCCTGAATTCAAGCCCTTGGCGTCGATGATGGATAAAGATTCGCGCAAAGTCGTATGTGGTCTGATTGGCGCCGGGTGGTGGGGAACCTACGCGCACCTTCCGGCGCTGCTGGCCCACCCTCGCGCCACGCTCGCAGCGATTCAGACTCGCGAGGCGGACACCGCTGCTCGAATCGCCCGCGACTTCGGCGTTCCCCACGCGTTCACCTCCGCGGAAGAATTGATGGCGATGGAGGGCCTTGAAGCGGTGGTGATCAGCAGCACTCCACACCTGCATTTTTCGCAGGCGCAGGCCGCGCTCAATCGCGGTCTGCACGTGTTGCTCGAAAAGCCCATGACCTTCACGGCTGCTCAGGCGCGCCGGCTGGTAGAACTCGCACAGGCAAAGAACTTGAAACTGGTTTCCTGCTTTCCCTGGCATCACACGCGTCATGGGCAGGAAGCACGGCGGCTGATCGCTGCCGGTGAGCTCGGCGATCTGCGCATGATCAGCGTGCTGATGACCAATCCGGTGGACCACCTGATTCGCGGCGCCGCGACATTTTCCACGCACGGGCGGCCGTACGTTGAGCCGCAGGCGGGAACATACAGCGATCCTGCCATTGCCGGCGGCGGGCAGATCTACGTGCAGGTTGCGCACGTGGCGGGCTATCTTTCCTTTCTCACGGCCGCGCGCGCCGCGCGGGTTTTCGCGCGCTTCCACAACGATGGCTGCCCCCTGGACATCTTCGATGCGCTCAACGTGCAGCTTGAGAACGGCTGCGTCGCTACCATCGCCAGCACCGGAGCCACTCCGCTCGAGAACCGCGTTTATGAAGTGCGCATTTATGGAACCCATGCCTGCCTCTTTCTCGAGTTGTGGTCCGGAACCATGACGATCACCCGGCGCGAAGGGGGGGAGATGCGGTTTCCGAAGCTCGCGCCAGACGAGATCTTCCCCGAGCGCGCTCCGGCCCAGAATTTGGTCGACGCGATTTTGGGATTGGCACCGGCGGTGTCACCGGGAACGCTGGGCCTGGCGTCTATGGAAATGATTGAGGCCGCCTGTGAGTCCGCGCGCACCGGACTCGACGTCAAACTTCGCGATTTGCTTCCATGAGCTCACCCCTTACACTGCGGGGAATCACCTGGAACCACAGCCGGGCGCTGCCGCCGCTGGTTGCCGCCGCGCAGCGCTTTGAAGAATTGCATCCGGGCATCGAGATTCATTGGACAAAGCGTACCCTGCACGAATTCGGGCACGCGGGCCTGACGCCGCTCTGCCTGGAGAACGATCTGCTGGTGATTGACCATCCCATGCTCGGCGCGGCGCTCAAGGCGGGACTGTTCTTCGATCTGAAGCCGTTGCTGCCCGCTTTGTTTCTCGATGATTTGCGCGCCAACTCCGTGGGGCAGTCGTTCTCGAGCTACGAAATCGAGGGACAACTGCTCGCCGTCCCGATTGACGCCGCAGCGCCCACAGCCAGCTTCCGCGCGGATCTGCTGGCCCGCGATGGCACGGCTCTGCCGCAAACCTGGAGGGATGTCGTCGATCTCGCCCGCCGCGGCAAACTGCTGATGCCAGGCTTTCCCGCGGACGTCTTCCTCAATTTCATGGCGCTCGCCGCATCGCACGGCGGCGCCCTCGCCGCAAGCCCCGAGAACTTGGTGGACGCGGAGAACGGCGCGCGCGCACTCGAGCAAATGCGCGAGCTCGCGACACTGATGACGGCGGAGATTTACAAATGGAACCCCATCGCCGTGTACGAAACGCTCGCATTGCGCGATGATTTCGCTTACTGCCCGTTCGCCTACAGTTACAGCAACTACGCGCGCGCGGGCTTCGGGAAGAGTGTGGTGCGCTTCGCGAACACGATGACGCTCGAAGAAGGGAAGCCCCTGCGCACGGTGCTGGGGGGCACGGGCCTCGCGATTTCCACGAAGTGCGCAAACGCGAGCGTCGCGCTGGAATTCCTGAAGTACGTGGCGGGTGAGGAGTGCCAGCGCACTCTCTACGGCCTGAGCGGCGGTCAGCCCGCGCATCGGTGGGCCTGGCTGGATGAAACCCTGAACCATGTCACCCACGGGTTCTTTCGCGACACGCTGGCTACCCTCGATGCTGCGTTGGTGCGGCCGCGCTACGACGGCTATGTTGGTTTGCAAGCGCGAGCGGGAAGTCCGATTGTTAACTACCTTCAAAATGGCGGCGTGACTCGATCCGTCCTCTCCAGAATTGACGAGCTTTACCGACAATCTAAAATCTAACTCGAGTTCCGTGTTCGAGGCGGGGAAGCTTCCGGCATGCCCTCTGCACCTAATTCTCCGTCGGCTTTTCGATGTGATCGATGATCAGGACGTCGACGGGGCCTTTGCCCGGTTCGAGTTTCAGCCCAAGCTGCTCCTGAAGGGCCGTGAAGATGGATGGCCGGGTGTCGTCGGGATCGGGGTTGGCGTGCGCTGGCGACCACTCCAGGGTGACATCGTACTTTCCCGTTAGGCCCGTATCATCATGAACCGGTCCGTCGACTATTCCTCCCAATTGGGCCGTGAGCATCGTGATGGTTATAGCCTGGCCTCGGAGCTTCCCGCTCGTCATGGACATTGATCCCGCTCGCGGTGTGCCTTCGGGAACTTTAATTCCATCTTCGTAGGTATTGTTCGGATCAGCTTCCTTCAGTTTGAACCCGCCCTTGGCGATTACCAGGGAATACACCGTTACGATCTTGGATTCGAGGTGCGCTTTGAGCTTCAGCCGCTCCTCCAGCACGGGCCGAAGCATCTGGAACCGCTGGGCTTGCTGCGCCTTTTGCGGAAGCTTCTGAAACTCCGCCAGGGTTTCATCGCCCATCTTTACCTGAAGATCGTACACGCCGGAACTCGCCCATGTGGGTAGTCCCGAAATCCTGTCCACACGCACGCCGTAGGCGCTGGCAATGATCGCTTTCATAAGTGCACCCTGCCAGATCAGACCATCAGGGGTAAGCCTGATGCCGCCCTGGTCCCTCAGAGTTTTTAAGGGTTTAAGCGAGACAACGTCGTATGCCAGCTTCGGAGCGGTTTGTTCAGATTGAACCTGATCTGGCGTTGGGCGCCCGAGGCCGGACGACGTAGGCTCGGTAATAAGCGCGATCGCTGCCGCCACCAGCAGGAGGTTACTTGCGAAGCCCGATACGGAAAGAATGCCCTGCGTCATAATGCCAACAATGGGTATTTTCACTATGCCACCTCCGCGTTGGAAAGGGAAAGGGCAGGACGCCGTGCCCTAGCGTGATTTTCATTATAGCGCACTCGCTTTTGGTGCCGACTGATTTACTCGCTTATCCCTACCGTCAGTAATCGGTAAGATAGTCTTACCATGCAGACGAAAATATCCACGAAAGGTCAGGTGATCCTGCCGGTCCATGTGCGCCGAAAGCTGGGTCTTCAGGCGGGAGATTCACTTGATACCCATGTGGAGTCGGGGTGCGTTATTCTGACGCCAAATTTCGAACGCGGCGCCGGGCGCGAATCATTAAAGATCCCGCAACTGGTCTGTCCGTCCTGCCAGCGGGGTGCGGCGCTCCTCCCCTCACGCATCGGCAGGTGCAGCAACTTCTGGCGGACTTTCCATGAAGTATCCTCTGGACGTGAGTGCGCTGATTTCCCTGGGCGTTCTGCAGCATGAATTCCACCAGCGTACGGTGAACGGCCACCTGCTGGAGCTTGCGCGTGCCAATGGCTCCGTCCTGGCCACTCACGATCGAGGCATCCCGGGCGCGGTCTTGATTCCTGTATGATCGTTTTAAGTTAACCTCTCCGGCACAAGCGAGTATTCCGGTGCGATATTCAGGCAGCAAGATGCTCTTCAGGACGACCACAGTCCAGACCATTAACCATGATTCGCAGAACTGAGCTCGCTCTGCGCCAGCCGGCCTGGGGAGTATCCCTCAAATGGCAGGGACTTTCCCGCTGCCGGTCGGAAGCGACTTGAAGCCTGTCGGAGAAGGCGGTAGGTTAACCAGTAGATTCTGGGCGGCGGCGGATGATTCGATGAGCACTCCTTCGAAAACCCGGCAGCAATTCAAGAAAGCCTTTAGCGCTATTTTCTACGGCGGAATTGTGGCTTTCTGCTACGTCTGGCTCATCCTGAACGGCATTTGGGGCCTTCGTAACGGGCGGATCAGTTATCCAATTGGCAAGGGAGAAACGCCTCACGTAGCGCGGGCCGCTCATCCTGTGTGGTTCTGGATTGTGGAAGCGATCGATTGGCTTCTGGTGGTGCTGATCCCCGCCGTGGCGTGGGCTGTCGCCCGTGACATGACGTGGCGGCGCTCGAAGCGCAAGGCGGAACAGAATAAAACACCCCCCGCGCACGCTGACCATTCTCTGGCACCTGTTAAGGGTGCGAGCGTGGCTCCTGCCGCTCCGGCAACACCGCCGCTCCCGCCGGCATCGAAACCGGAGGCGAAAGCCAAGTTCCCATTCCCACAGTCGGAACTCAGGTCTACCTCGCCGGGCGGCCGCTACCAGATTCGCGCCTATCCGCGGGAGATGCGCATGTCGCACTGGGTCGAGACTCCGGAAGTGATTGACACAGCCACCAATCAATGCCTGTTTCACCCGCTGGATGACAACTGGTCACTGGTCTCCGCCGTCTGGCAAAGCGAGTGTGTGGTCACGCTGAGGATGCGCAGATATCCCGGAACCGTCGAGCTCAGCTCCTTTGAAGTCCAATTCGATTGTGCCAAATATTCCGCGAAGGTCGGCGGCGCAGAGGTTGAAAACCTCGGGAAAGTTGAGTACCACCTGAAAAAAGCTTACGACGCTGCGCGCAAGCAATGACACGCGCATCAGAAGCCCCTGAAGCATTGGCGGAACACGAAGGTCTTCAATTCATCGGGGCAAGGCGAGCGCCCACTCGCCTTCCGGGCTACAAAGGTTTACACTAATTCCCCGGAGGCTGAATGTGATACGAAATCCAGGCCGGTGAGGGGAAGGGAGAACCCAGCTCTTGAAACTTGCCGCATGTGACTACACATTTCCGAAGCTGCCGTGGGAGCAGACGCTGCGCATCGCACACGACCTGGGCGTGGAGGCCGTTGACGTGGCCCTGTTCGCGGGGCGATCGCACCTGGATATTCAGGAGGTTTTTTCGGACCTGCCGCGCGCGGCCAATCGCGTGACGGAAGCGCTGCGAGCCAACGGCCTGCGCATTGCCGACGCGTTCGGCCAGCCGGGTACAGTCTTCGAAGAAAATGCGGTGAATCATCCGGAGGCCTCGGTGCGCGCGGCGGCGGCGGAGTTCTTTTATCGCCTGCTGGAAT
>JASHSC010000162.1 GCA_030036915.1 Terriglobia bacterium | reverse complement strand
CACGCCACCGTCATCAACGCGCGCTTCGTGAAGCCGCTTGATGAAGAGCTGATCTGCTGCCTGGCATCGGAAAAACAATTCCTGGTGACCGCGGAGGAAGGCACCGAGGCCGGCGGATTCGGCTCGGCCGTCGCCACTCTCTTGCAGGACAGGAAAATTCCCGCCAGCCTCCTGCGCATCGCCGTGCCCGACCGGATCATCCCCCACGGCGCTCCCAACCTGCTGCACGCCAAATACGGCCTGGACGTGGATGGGATTTTTGAGAAGATCAAGAACTTCGCCCACGAATACCCCGCGAGGCCAAAGTTGCGCTACGCGTCGCTGCTACGGTCGTAGAGAAACCCGCAGCGCAGTCCAGCCGGATGCTTGAACTTTATACCCCACCCGCGCACTTGACAAACGCCCGGTAACGCGTGCATGGTGTTTCATGCGGGCGCCGAGTGCTATTGCCCCTCAGATTGGGCGCAAAGCGACCACCGGGTCGCACACATAAACTGAAGCAGTGAAAAATCGACGGAAAAACACCCCGCGCAACGACCCCAAGGCGCCAGGGACCGCCGTGCTGGCAAGGCATTTCTGTCTGCGGTGACTTTGCGCCATCGCATGAGATTGTTTATTATTTACAGCGCCAAATGAACGAATGCGCCACCCACCTTGATCAGGAGTCACCACATGGAGAATAAAAACTTCTTCGACTATTTTGGCGGGGAAAAGGCCGGGTCACCGGAGGGCCAGGGGGAAGCGGGCAACTCCCCCGTGAAGACGGAGACGGCGCCGCGGGGGGCGCGTTTGTCCGAGCGCACTCCCATCGGGATGTCCCTTAAGGTTCAAAACAAAGACGGCGTGGAGGAGTACGCGACTACGCGCAACGTTTCCAATCGCGGCCTGTGTTTTAAAAGCAGCAAGCCCTTCAAGGCGAACGAAGAAGTGATGGTAGAACTTTATGTCGGTCCGAACCGCCATGTGGGCCCGCTGCCCGGGCGCATCGTGTGGTCGGTCCCCATTGATGGCGCATGGGAGCAAGGCATCAACTGGAGCAAAAAGGTGAATCTGGGCATCGGAACCGCTCCACCCGCCCCAGACTCGAAGTAACAAGATTGTGTCCTATCCCGCCGCCCTCTTGTAGAGCGACGGCGGATTGCAGAGGTCAACCCCGAACACTTCGGCGGCCCGCACCACAAAGCGTTCTTCATCGGGTTCGCTCAGCAACTCCACCCACTCCGCAGCGGTCATGCGATCCCGCACTTTCACGAGAGCTTCGGCATCCAAACCCACAGGGTAGCGGATTTTTGCCCCGCCTTCGCGCACCGCATCGTAGATTGCCCGGGCAACAATCTCCGCCGGGGCGCCACCCTCGCGCTGTGCATCAAACAGGCGCCGAAGCCTCTTGAACGAAAGTTGATAAGGATGGTCCGGAGGCATCAAGGCTTCCACCTTGCTCCAGATCGGCGTCAGGATCACTCCCGGCTCGATGATCGCCACTCGCACGCCGAACGGACGCACCTCCATGGCCAGCGACTCGCTTACCGCCGCCAGGGCGAATTTGCTGGCGGCATAAAAGCCATGGCAGCCGAGCGTCAAGTGCCCCATCACGGAGGTGACGTTCACCACCGTGCCGCTGCGCCGTTCCCGCATCGAGGGCACAACCGCCTGCATCATGCGCACCGCGCCGTAGAAGTTTGTTTCAAACACAGCGCGCACGCGCTTAAGCGGCGCCAGTTCCACCGCACTGGACATGCCGATTCCGGCATTGTTCACCAGCACGTCGATCCCGCCCGCTTCCTTTAGAACTTCCCCCACGCAGGAGCGCACGCTGTCGTCGTTGTCGACATCGAGTGGTTTGGCCACAATGCCCGCACACCGCTCGACCGCGCTCGGATTGCGCGCGCCCGCAAACACCCGAAACCCCTTCCGAACAAAGTGCAGCGCCGTTTCGCGCCCAATGCCCGTGCTGGTGCCAGTTATCAGTGCTGTCTGCATTTTGTGCACGCTATCACAGCAATTTATCCGTGTGCAAGAGGGCTTTGGTAGCCACGGTCAATGCTTTTTTGACCGTGGGCTTTGAGGGGAGACTATGCGGCTAAGAAACAAGGAACGGGAGGCACATACATCGCCTTTCATGTATACGTCCATCCCCGTTGCCGATTCGATTGCGTCGTAGGGGCAACCCTCGTGGTTGCCCTAGAGCGGCCGCGAGGGCCGCCATTTTCACAGCTTCGGTACAATGGATGCACCATCCGCGGCAAACCAAATTCCATCTCGCATCCCGGTGGGTGAAATGACCCACCCATGCGTGAAATCACGCAGTTACAGTATTCACCCATTGGGTAAGTTTACCCGACGAATTAATATAAGGTTCCTAGGCTCACATATTTGGATGGAAGTAGTCAATTTATGGGGATTTGGAACCCAAGTTGCTCGATGTACCCCAGGCGAAATGTCTTCGACCCCCTTTTGGGTTAGATCGCGCACTTGCGGGTCTCAACGACCTGCGAAAAAGCCTATGATCCGCGACATAACGGCGACCTTACGTCGCCAGTACCCTTTAATCCGACGTTGCCCAACCAGCGGCAGATTTGGGACACAAGGTCCGAAAAAAACGAAGCTAGGAACTATTTGAAAACAAAGCACCGCAAATCCCTTTTTTGAAAAACGAAGCTGGGAAGATGCTGAAAAACCACGTAATTACCAAAAATTGTAGAAGTCGCGAAATCGACCAAAAGTCGCTCTTGAGCGTATACACTCTTAATATGATACTTAATAATGTTATGTCATCTTATTTTAAGTTATCTGTGTTAGAAATCGTCCAGCTCGGGCACTCATTACGCCGCATCGCACGGGCTTGCCATGACGAGTCCTTACGACGGTCTGAGGCCCCCATTACAGCGGATCTCAAGGGTGATTCCGTTGTTCCCGATTTGCGCTCAGGAGTTCTGGCTTTCCACCAGTTGCTTCGCCCGCTGGGCGGCGCGCACCACGGCCTTGATCAGCGTGACGCGCAGGCCGCCTTCTTCGAGCTCGATCAATCCATCAATGGTGCAGCCGGCGGGCGTGGTGACCATGTCCTTCAGCTTGGCGGGATGCTCGCCGGTGTGGAGCACGAGCGAAGAAGCTCCGAGCAGCGTTTGCGCGGAGAGTTCAGTGGAAAGCTCGCGCGGCAGGCCGAGCTTCACGCCGCCTTCAGCGAGCGATTCGATCATCAGGTAGACGTAGGCGGGGCCGGAGGCGGAAAGTCCGGTGATGGCGTCCATATGTTTTTCGTCCACCACCACGGTGCGGCCCATGGAGCTAAAGATTTCCCTGGCCAGCGCCACGTCATCCGCGGTGGCATCGGGACTTGCGGCGAGCGCCGTCATGCCCTGGCGGATCAGGCAGGGCGTGTTGGGCATGGCGCGCACGGCGCGCGCCGGGCGGCCCAGCTCGCGCGTGATCAGCGTGGTGGTGACGGAGGCCGCGGCGGAAATAATCACCGCGTCCTTGCTCAAAACCTTCTTCACTTCGTGGAGAAAACCTTTCACCTGCTGGGGTTTCAAGACGATCAACACTAAATCCGCGCCCTTAACCGCCTGGGTATTATTGGTGTGCGCTTTTACGCCGTACTTTTCGGCCAGAAAGTCGGCGCGCGGCTGATGGGCGACGGTTGCCTCCACACGCTCCACGGGAATAAGCTGCGAGCCGAGCATGCCGGAGAGCAGCCCTTCGCCCAATTTCCCGCAGCCGATCAGTGCCAGCTTTTTGATGCGACCCTCGAAATCGCGCCCCGTGCGCACAGTTTTGGTTTCGGTTGATTTCATGGTGTCCTCATAAAAATAAAGGGGCGATTGGCGAACCGCCCCTCCAAATTCAGCACGGTTCCGGGATTATTGCCGCGCCGCAGCCTGCGCCGCCGTTACTTCCCCTTTGGAGGTGGAAATCCACGGCATCATTTTGCGCAGCTCGCTTCCGACTTTTTCAATCAAGTGCGCGGAAGCCTTGGCGCGCATATCCAAAAAGTGCTGACGGCCCCGGGCGTTCTCTTCCATCCACTCTTTTGCGAATGCGCCGTTTTGCACGCCGGCCAGAACTTTCTTCATGGTCTCGCGCACATGCGCGTCGACCACGCAAGCCCCGCGAGTGTAATCGCCGTACTCGGCCGTGTCGCTCACTGAGTACCGCATATATTTGATCCCGCCCTGGTAGATGAGGTCGACGATCAGCTTGAGCTCATGCAGGCACTCGAAGTAGGCGATCTCCGGCTGGTAACCCGCTTCGACCAGCGTCTCGAATCCGGCCGTGATCAGCGCGGAAACACCCCCGCATAGCACCGACTGCTCGCCGAACAGGTCCGTCTCTGTCTCTTCCTTGAAGGTGGTGCGGATCACGCCCGCCTTCAGCGAGCCGATTCCTTTCGCGTACGCCAGGCCCGTGGATTCGGCGTGGCCGGAAGCGTCCTGCTCAATGGCCAACAGCGAGGGTACGCCCACGCCTTCCGTGAAGAGCTCGCGCAGGCGATGCCCGGGACACTTCGGCGCCACCATGATGACGTCCACTTGCGGCGGCGGAGCGATGAATT
>JASHSC010000161.1 GCA_030036915.1 Terriglobia bacterium | reverse complement strand
TCGGCGGGGCGGGGCTGGATGCATTCTCGCACGAGCCAATGCCGCTCGATCATCCCTTCCTGCGAATGGATAACGTCATCGTTTCTCCGCACATCGCCGGCGGCACGCGTGGAACCAACCGGCGGCGGGGCCGGGCCGCCGCTGAGAATGTTCTGCGGGTTGCGCAGGGATTGCCGCCGCTTTACCCGGCACCGATTTCGACCTGAGGGTGAGTGCCCTGGGAACACATGGATAATGCACGAGGTCTGAAGGATAAGGTCATTTTCATCACCGGCGGATGCGGGGACATCGGCGGAGCTACTGCCGCTAAACTCGCCGAGCTTGGCGCGCGAGTGGTGATTTCCGACCTGCTGGATGAGCAAGGAGGGCATGCGCGGGCGCTTGAAGTGGGCGCTGCGGCCTATCGAAAGGTCGACCAGGGAAATCCCGGGCAGGTTCAGGATTCGGTTGCTGCGGTCGCGAAGGAATTCAAGCGTCTCGACGCAGTGATTGGAAATGCGGGAATCGGGCCGGGCGGCAGTGTGATCGACCTAACCGAGGCCGACTGGCTGGACGTGTTGCGCGTCAATGTGATTGGATGCGCCTTGCTGGCCAAGGCCGCGCTTAAAGTCATGCTCGCGCAAGAACCCGACGCGGAGGGGATTCGCGGCAGGATTCTCTTCACCAGTTCGTGGGTTGGTGACTTTCCCTCGCCGGGCGCGGACGCCTATTGTGTCAGCAAGGCCGGGATAAATCACATGACCCGCCTGGTCGCCCAAAAGCACGCTCCGGATCGCATTTTGGCGAATGCCGTGGCTCCCGGAATCCTCGACGCCGGCCTGACCAAGAAGGCTGCGTTCCAGCGCGACCCCGAGCTGCGTAAAAAATTTCGGTCTTATATTCCGCTGGGTGAATACGGAACCGCCGAGCAGGTTGCTGACGCCTTTGTATTTCTCTGCTCCCGCGAATCAAACTACCTGACCGGCCACATCATGGTTGTCGACGGCGGCTGCACTTTGACAAAAAGAGTTTGAACGGTTGGAAAATCACTCCGCAACTCCTATAGCAACCCAAAACTGGCGCATTTGATTGTAGCGCGGGTGTCCCCACCCGACTTGTCGCCACCGCTGTCGCGGCAGGGAACAGCCGCGCTACAGGAAATTAGGCTGCCGCCGCATCCATTCGGAAAATTCGCTTTCGCGCCAGGTATAGCGCGGCTTGTAGCCAAGCATGCGCGTAGCTTTCTGATGCGAGAAAAGCGAGGCGAAGCCGGGGAGCGGCTCGCGGATTGGAACATTCGGATAAAACCGCTCGACCAGCGCGCGGGTTTCAACCTTGGCGCAGGTGTCGCTGCCGTTAATCAAGAAAACTTCGTGCAGAATGTCTTGGTTTTCCAGGGCCAGGCGAAATGATTCGGCGCCGTCGCGCGCGTCGGTTACGCACCAAAGGTTTTTGCGCGGATTGGGCGGGCCGGGCACGGGCCACTCGGCCTCGTCAAAAGAGGCTTCAATCGGCCGCAAATACCGCGTCCTCCACAATTCCTCCACCGTTATCCCTTTCAGCCCGCCGGATTGAACCGCCACTTCCGCTCCCGCCCGGTCAAGATACCAATTAGTGTTGATCCGCAGGCAGATGGTCTGAATCCCGTGTGCGTCCGAGTAACTCTTGCAGGCAATTTCCGACAGCAGCTTACTTAATCCGTAGGCATCCTGTGGTTCGCAGGGATGGCTCTCGTCAATGGGGAAATACTGGGGCATCATGGGGCGTTTCTGGTAGGTGAATCCCAGAACCGCATTCGAGGATGCGTAAACTACCTTCCGCACGCCCGCGCGAACTGCGGCCTCCAGGACGTTGATCGTCCCCACCACATTCACCGTCATCAGTTGCTCGGTGGAAACCTTGCCGAATCTGGCCACGGCCAGGTGCACCACGGCGCCCTGCCCGCGGCAAGCCGCCTGAAGCCGGAGAACATCCATCACGTCGCCCGGAACAAATTGGACGCCTTGCACAAGCGGTTGCGAACGGCTGAAGCTTGTGACGCAGTGGCCGGCTTGCAATAGCGCGCGGCAAATGTAACCGCCCATCACTCCGCTGGCTCCAGTAACGAGGATTTTCATGCGTAAGAACTCGCCTTGCACCAGGACGGAACGTCCTGTGTGCTGTAGCACGGGTGTCCCCACCCACGACGGTTACGCGGCTGGGGACAGCCGCGATACAACTCGGGGCTAAGCATCCGGCAGCGGAGAAGTTGGCGGCGCCGAGTGGTGGTCAACACGCGGGCGCGATGGGCGGTTTTGGAATTCCTCCACGAATTGCACCACGCGTGTTACCGCCTCTTCAAAGATGCGCCGGCCCTTTTCGGCCGTGGCGAGCGTCGATTGGCCGAAGGTCCCGTCTTCGATGAAGGTGCTTGTCCACTCCATGAGGGTTACCGGCCCGCCGCCGAAGGCGTCGCCCCACTGAAATCCTTTTGCACCCTGACGGTTGTACCAGGCGATGTAGTCCTTGGCTCTGTCCATGTGCGCCTTGTCTCCTGCCAGGTGGAGATAGACGGACGTTTCAACCTCACACGCGTGCCCCGTTCCGCCGGGAAACACCGACTCGCGGAAGGACGAAATAAAATTTGGGTCGACGCGCAGCATGTTCCACCACATAAAGGTTGCCACTAGTGCGTCCGTTTCCAGAATGGCCCTGCGCCCGACGAACTCCAGCAATCCGGAATTTCCTCCATGCCCATTCACAATCACAATGCGTTTGAAGCCGTGGTAGGCAAGGCTCTTGCAAACCGAAAGGCAAAACTCCAGGTAGGCTTGATGGCTCACATGAATGGTGCCGGGATAATCCAGCGCGTGAATGTTATAGCCGTAAGGGATGGTGGGAGCCACCAGGATTTTGTCCGGGGCCCGCCGCCCGGATTCCATGCAAATGCTCGTGGCGATCAGATTGTCAACATCCAGGGGCAAATGGGGGCCGTGCTGCTCGGTGGAGCCCACGGGAAGCAGAATGACCTTTTTTCGCTGCGCCGCCTCGTCAATCTCCGGCCAGGTCAAATCCGCGTAGACGAACTTTTCCGATTTTTCCATGACGGGAAAGACCTTTCTGCCGGCTGCCTCCGCCTATGCCGGAGGATGATTACATCACTTTCTTATGCTTCTTGAACGCCGCCGCGATACGCCTCATGCCCAGTGCCACTAGGGCGCCATCGGAACCGAAGGCGAGGAATGAAAATCCGTCGGC
>JASHSC010000160.1 GCA_030036915.1 Terriglobia bacterium | reverse complement strand
AAACTGCCGCATTTCTATTTCGATTTTGCCAAGGAGCGCAAAAACCAGGCGAAGGGCGAGACCGCTTACACGCCCGCCACGACGCTCATCATCGGCCTGCACGCTGCGCTGGAATACATCCGGAAGATCGGCAGGGAAAATCTCATTGCCAACGCCGCGTTGCTGGCGGAAGCATCGCGCGCCGCCGCGCAGGCCCTGGGGCTGAAGTTGTTCGCGGAATCTTCGCCCGCCAATGCCGCAACGGCCGTATGCGCGCCAGCGGGCATGGATTCCGGCGCCATCGTCAAGGAATTGCGCACGCGCTTCGGCGCGGTGATCGCCAATGGACAGGGCAGCATGAAGGGCCAGATTTTCCGCCTCGCGCATCTCGGCTATTACGACATGCCGGACCTCTTCGCATTCTTCGCTGCCTTGGAGGTTTCCTTGCTGAAGCTGGGCCACAAGGTGGAACTCGGCGCGGGCGTGCGTGCCGCGCAGGAGGTTTATCTTCGTCACGCTCGGTAATTCGTGACGCCTTGATGGCGATTTGGGATTTGAGGCAAGGCCGCTGAACTTCGGGCCAGGCGTGCAACGGACCACCGACTACGGACAAATGGCACCTTCTTATGAAAATTCTTGTTGCTGACAGCATTTCCGAACACGCCGTGGAGCTTCTGCGCGAGCAGAAATCCTGGGACGTGGTCTTCCTTCCGAAGAAAGTGGGAGCAAAAGTCGAAGACGAAATTACTGACGCCGACGCGCTGGTGGTGCGTAGCGCCACCAAAGTCACCGCTGAATTGCTGGGCAAGGCGGCTCGGTTGCGGGCGATTGGGCGCGCCGGCGTCGGCGTAGACAACGTGGACCTGGACGCTGCTACCAATAAAGGCGTGGTGGTGATGAACACACCGGGAGGCAACGCCGCAAGCGTGGCCGAACATACCCTGGCGCTGATGTTGGCCATGGCCCGGCGCATTCCGCAGGCTGATGGCTCCATGAAGCAGGGCAAATGGGATAAGAAAAAGCTTGAAGGAATGGAATTGCGCGGAAAGACCCTGGGTTTGATCGGCCTCGGCCAGATCGGTTCTGCGGTGGCGCGGCTTGCCAAGGCTTTTGAGATGCAGGTTGTCGCCTACGACCCTTTCGTTCCCTCGCTGCGTGCTGCCGAACTGGGAGTGCAGTTGGCTCCACTCGAAGGAGTGCTGAAGTCCGCGGACTTCGTCAGCCTGCACACGTCCGCCACGCCCGAAACGCGTCATCTGATCAACGCACGCACACTTGCGCTCGCCCAGCCCGGAGTACGCATTGTGAACTGCGCTCGCGGCGACCTGATCAACGAGGCGGACCTACTGGCGGCGCTTGAATGCGGTCTGGTGGCAGGCGCGGCCCTCGACGTCTTTGAAACGGAACCGCCCACGGATTCAAAACTCGTTCATCATCCCCGTGTGATCGCCACGCCGCACATCGCCGGCTCCACCGAGGAAGCGCAGGAGATCGTGGGCATCCGCATCGCCGAACAGGTGCGAGACTACTTGTTGACCGGCGTGGCGCGCAGCGCCGTCAACCTTCCCGCGATTTCTCCCGGGGAATTCAAGAAGCTCGAGCCCTATATCCAGCTCGGCGAGAAGCTGGGGGCGTTTCTGGCACAGATTGCGGGTGAAAGAGTCCGCGAGGTGAAAATCAGCTACGACGGCGGCCTGGCGGAGATGAACACGCACTTGGTTCGAAACGCAGTGCTGAAAGGAATCCTGGCTCCCGCGCTCTCACAGCAGGTG
This sequence comes from Terriglobia bacterium, assembly GCA_030036915.1. Classification (GTDB taxonomy): domain Bacteria; phylum Acidobacteriota; class Terriglobia; order UBA7540; family UBA7540; genus Bog-366. Next base: position 7,379 of record JASHSC010000160.1, on the reverse strand, counting down.
AATTTGATAAACGCCGGGTCGCTTGCCCACCAGCGTGGGGTAGAGGTTTCGGAGTTGCGCAGCGCGCGCCGCGCCACGGTCTCCAATTCATTGGGCATCGCACTTTACACGGAGGGCGAACCCGCCACGGGTCTGGGTATGGTGGGGCTCCAGGGGGCACTGCGCATCCTGGGCCTCAACGATATTGATATTGAAGCGCCACTCCGCGGTATCATCCTGTTCATTCGCAATCAGGACGTTCCCGGTGTGATTGGCCGCGTGGGCACGATCCTCGGCAATCATAAGATCAACATCGCCACTTTCGCTCTGGGACGCAGCACGCAAATCCAGGAGGCCATTGGCCTCGTCAATGTCGACCATCGCGTTGCCGACGCAGCGCTGGAGGAAATTCGCGCCATTCCCGCCGTGCGCACGGCGCGGGTGGTGGAAGTCTGAATCCAGCTTTCGATTTCAGTGAGAGCCCCGAAACCGTCACGCCTATTCTTCACTATTTGCAGATGACCGGCGGTCAAGCGTGCAGCGTTCATCGCAGGGAGCAGGGTGCATGGCAGTGTGGGTTTTTAAGATCAACACCAAACGCGGGTGGGAATTCGACCAGTATTTTCGCAGCCGCGTGCCCGGCGTTTACGAGATGGGTGACGAGGACTGGATTCGCAGCGCCTCCAGCCTGCGTTTCCTGCGCGAAGAAGTGAAGCGCGGTGACCTTTTCCTCTGCTACGAAACCGATCGCAAACAGGTGGTGGGAGTGGCGCGAGCCGCCTCCAATGGGCGGGACACAGGCCAGGGCTCCCTCATCGATTTTTGCCCGCCACGCCAGGCCGTGCGGCTCGAAAATCCCCTCAAGCGCAAACCGGACCTTGACCACATTCTCGCCTTCAGTCCGCAACGCGGGCGCGGTACGGTGCAAAGAATCGACGCCGATGAGTTCCGCCGGCTGCGCCGCATCATGCTGAAGAAGAACGCAGGCCAAAGAGATCGATTGACGCGACTCCTGCAAGAGGAGTAGAAATTTCATCACTTGGGATTACGCCATCACGGCGGCCCTGGGCGCGGCGCGATCTTCCTTCCAAATTTCCAGATAAGGCTTTAACCCCTCCATCAGGGCGCAGAATTGCGGAAAGTTGAGCGATTGTGCGCCGTCGCTCATGGCCTTTTCCGGGCAGGGATGCACTTCCACAATCAGGCCATCCGCCCCGACGGCCACCGCCGCCTTTGAGAGCGCGGGCACCAGGCTTTGGCGCCCGGCCGCGTGGCTGGGGTCCACGATCACGGGCAGGTGCGTGAGTTCATTCAGCACCGGCACGGCGGAGATGTCGCAGGTATTGCGCGTGGCCGTCTCAAAGGTGCGAATGCCCCGCTCGCACAGAATCACCTGGGAATTCCCGTGGGCTGTAATGTATTCGGCGGACATCAGAAGCTCGCGAATCGTCGAGCTCATTCCGCGCTTGAGCAGAATCGGGCGCGGGCAGCGGCCCAACACTTTGAGCAGAGCATAGTTCTGCCTATTGCGCGCGCCTACCTGAAGGATGTCCGCATATTCGGCCACCAGAGATACGTCCGTCTCGCTCATCACCTCGGTGACGATGGCAAGTCCGGTGGCGGCGCGCGCCTGGGCGAGCAGCTTCAATCCTTCCAGCTCCAGGCCCTGGAAATCGTAAGGCGAGGTGCGGGGCTTAAAGGCGCCGCCGCGCAGAATCTTTCCACCTACGGAGGCCACGAACTCCGCCGCCTCGCGAATTTGCTTTTCGCTCTCCACCGAGCACGGCCCGGCCATCACCGTGAACTCGCCGCCGCCAATCGAAGTGCCGTTCACGGAGATGCGCGTGCGCTCCGGCCGGAATTCCCTGCTCACAAATTTGAAGGGCGAGGAGATGCGCACCGCGCTGGCCACGCCGGGAGCCACTTCAATGGCCTCCAGGCAGGCGCTGACATCACCCACGCCGATGACTCCGATCACCACGCGCTCCTCTCCCTGAATGGAATGCACCTTGTAGCCAAACTCCCGAATGCGCTCGCAGACATGCTCGATTTGCTCCGGCGTCGCGTCCGGCTTCATGGAAATGATCATTGCCTTCTCCCCCCTAAATGAAAAAGCCCACTCGGTGGGAGTGGGCTGGCCTTGCGACAATTTCTTTTTCGTTCAGACCAACGCCACTCTACCGGCTTGGAGCAAAGCTCCAATACCGGTAGCTAAAGTAAAAGTACGAGTTGGCGGAGGTGGTGAACATTGAAAGAGGAGTTTACATCAAGATGCGAGGAGAAGCAAGAAAATTGGCCGCGCTACTAACTTCATACGGAGACAGTCCCGACGAGGGTTTGATCTCACCTAGGCAAAAAAATAGGGCCTCCTGTTGGAGGCCCCAAGTATACCTACCGGTTTTCGAGGCACCGCGAGCGGGTGAGAGGAGCCCCTCAGCTTGCTCTCGCCCCGCCCTGCGGCACTCCCGAAACACCGTGAGGGCGATTTCCGTGGTGGGGTAGCTCGCTCGATCCGGCCGGAAAATTTCCGGATACGGAACAGCCTTGGCATTGCCACGAAAACCCGTCCCTCAACTCACCTAACGATTCGTGATGGGCACGCATCACGAAGCTACTTTATTTGGGCAGTGCGACAGCACTGCCTCGTTACTGGCGATGATAGAAAGACGGAGGGGAGCAGGTCAAGGGGGGTGGCGCAAATAGTTTGGTGAACTATACAATATGTTGTACTTATTCCCAAAAACGCACAATATGTAGTATGCGCGACGCAGGAATACTGCAAATAGTGGCCCGACAGGCAGCGGTAGCCACGGTCAATAGTTTCTTGACCGTGGGCTTTTCCAACATTTTACATCTCACCGTTGTTCGCCGCGGTCGCGGGGATGGTATCAAAGGAAGAACTCACGGTCACAAAGGCACTGACCGTGGGTACCTGCTGTAGGGACACCCCTTGTGGTTGCCCCAGGGCGGCCGCGAGGGCCGCCTCTACGACCGCTCTCAGTTGCTGGCCCCGCGCTTGCCCGCCGCCCATTCGTCCCATTGGCCCAAGGTCTTCATCTGTTCGTCCAGCCGGGTGGCGCGCAGGAGTTGCTCCACTTCCGCGCGCGATTGGCGGGGGGCAAGGCGCTTCGGGCTTTCCGCAAGACCCCACAGTAAAACGGCCGCGGTGGCCGCATTTTTCTTTGCCTCTGGGCCATTCACCATTTCATAAACATCCGATTCCGCGTGATAATTGGGCAGGTAAGGGGCAAAATCCTGCCGGGCAATGAGGTTGGGAACGCCGGAAAGGAGAAAATCAAAATTATCCGTCCCGTCGATGATTTCGTCCGAATCCTCAAACGGGCCAAGGTCCGGGTCGGCGGCAAGCGCCTGGTCAACGGGTCGGCGGAGGTCCTCGCGGCCGTTCAGGTAAAAGCCCAGGGTGTGGCCGGATCCCGTGTCAAACGTGATCATCGCCACGTGGTTGTTCATTTCCTTCGCATGGCGCAGGACGTATGCTTCCGAACCGAGCATCCCCTGCTCTTCTCCGGTGAAGAGCGCGAAGCGCAGGGTGCGGCGCGGCACGATTCCCAGCGCCTTGAAACTGCGCGCCAGGTCAATGACCATCGCCGCGTTCACGCCGTTGTCTTCCGCCCCGGTGCCCAGCTCCCAGGAGTCCAGGTGGGCGCCGATCAGCACGATTTCCTGCGGCCGCTCGCGACCGCGAATTTCCGCCACCACATTGCGCGCCTCGATAGGTCCTCCCACCAGGCTCGGCAGGTCAAGCCGCACGCGCACCTCGCCGCGTTCCGTGAGGCGGGCGAGCCGCGCGGCATGGACGCGGGCCACGATGGCAGCGGGAATGGGGAGCGTGCCGCTGAATGCCACGGGGTGGCGGTAGAGGAGCACGCGCGGCTGAGATGATTGCATCAACACGGCAGCCACTCCGGCATTTTGCGCTGCGGCGAACATGGTGGCGTCGCGGCCGTATTCGCCAAAAAGGTCGGCCTCGGATTTCATTTCGGGTGTCATCACCAGGGCAATGGCGCCGCGGGCGCGAACGCCAAGGCGCGCAAAGGCTTCCGGGCTGCCGTCGCCCGCGTTGACCACTGGGGCTTCCAAGGCATGCCCGCCGCGCGTGGGGGCGGAAAAGGGGGCGGACGCGACGCGAATGGGAAATCGAACGGGCGCGACGCATTCCGCCTGGTCCGCGCCTCCAGTCCAGGACGTCGGAATCGTGTAAGCCTCTGTCCAGGTGGATTCAATGCCCGCCGCACGGAATCGCGCGACGGCCCAATCCACCGCGCGGTCGCAGGCCTTTGAGCCCGTCGGCCGCCCGCCGATGCTGTCGCAAAGTTCGCGCAAGTCATCGAGCATGGGCGTGGGCCCCTGCTCGCGCGCCGCAAGCAATTCCGCGGCGTTGGGGAGCGAGCCGGCATTATCCGTTAACTGCGGCATTGCGCCTGTCTGCGGCAACAAATTCGTGCTGCAAATCAAGCCCAGAAACAGCATGGACCTTCCAATGTTAATCTTGAGCATCGTTTCTCCTTGGCTTTCCGTGCACCCGTTCTGGAGCGCGGCAGCTTGCTACCGCTTTTTGATCCGCGAGCTCGCTCGCGGGTACGTTTGAGTCCGGCCGGAGGAAAGCGGGAGCAAGCCCCCGCGCTCCAAAGCCGCGACATTTTACTACTGGTCTTCCGTGCGTGAAATGGCGAGAATGAGGCCTGCGTGGCGAGAATCTACACGTCGATCATGACTCACTTCCCTTCCCTCATCGATTTTGGCCGCGAAACCTGCGGCGATCTTGCGGCCGCCGAGGGGCGCGAATGGCTGGTAACGAACGGCATCGGGGGTTTTGCCTGCGGATCCGTGGCGGGAACGCTGACGCGCCGTTATCACGGCCTGCTGGTGGCGTCCCTTTCGCCCGGGGGACATCGTACTTTACTGGTTTCAAAAGTCGATGAGACCGTGGGATACGGTGGTGAAGTCCACGAGCTCAGCGCGAATCGCTGGGCGGATGGCACCATCAATCCCTCCGGCTATTTGCGCATCGAGCGGTTTCACCTGGAAGGCACAATTCCGGTTTGGACATTCGCATGCGCGGACGCTTTGCTGGAGAAACGAATCTGGATGGAGCGCGGCGCCAACACCACTTACGTGCAGTACACGGTGCTGCGCGCGGGCGGGCCGCTCCTGCTGGGGGTGAAAGTCCTGGTGAATTACCGGGGTTACCACGGTTTGACCCGAGCATCCGAGGCGCCCATGGATGTTCAGCCCGTCGAGGGCGGCCTGCGCGTGCAAGCCTCACCGGAAGCCGCACCGGTTTACCTCCGCAGCTCCCAGGGCAGGAGTGAACCGGGCCACGTGTGGTATCGGAATTATGAGTTGGAGGCTGAGCGCGCGCGCGGCCTTGACCACATCGAGGATCACTTTCACGCCGCGACATTTTACTTCGAGCTGAAGGATGCGAAGCCGGTCACGCTGGTGGCCACCACAAATTCGTCCGCGACCCTTGATGGCGCTGTGGCGTTCGAGTCGCAGATTGCTCGAGGGGATGGATTACTGAAAAAATGCAAACAGGCGAATCCGAAAATCAAGGAGTGGCCGGGTTGGATCGGGCAGTTGATCTTGGCGGCGGACCAGTTTGTGGTGGCACGTCCTCTCGCCGGCGTCGCGGATGCCAGTTCGATCATCGCAGGATACCCCTGGTTCAGCGATTGGGGCCGTGACACGCTGGTGGCACTGCCGGGATTGCTGCTGGCCACGGGCCGGCCGGAAATTGCCGCGGGCGTCCTGCGCACCTACGCTCGGTTTGTTGACGGGGGAATGCTGCCCAATCGCTTCCCCCGCGAGGATTCGGTCCCCGAATTCAATACCGTGGACGCCGCACTCTGGTTTTTCGAAGCGGCGCGGCAGTACTTCTCCGCTACACAGGATGTTGCGCTTCTCCGCGAGATTTTTCCCGCGATGACCCAGATCATTACGGAATACGCGCGCGGAACGCGCTACCAGATCCACGTGGATTCCGCCGACGGCCTGCTCTATGCAGGTGAGCCGGGAGTGCAGCTCACCTGGATGGATGCCAAGGTGGACAATTGGGTGGTGACGCCGCGAATCGGCAAGCCCGTGGAGGTAAATGCGCTGTGGCTGAATGCGCTCGCCTTCATGTCGAAACTTGCTACAGCGCTCGGAAGCTCACCGACCCAATTTGATTCGCTCGCCGCCAAGGCGCGCATGGGTTTCCCGCGCTTTTGGAACACCGCCGCGAATTGCTGTTACGACGTCATCGACGGGCCGCAGGGAAACGACACGTCACTTCGGCCAAACCAGATTTTCGCTGTGGCGCTGGAGGAAAGTCCGCTCAGTGTGGACCAGCAGCGCTCGGTTGTCGAGGTCTGTGCTCGTCACCTGCTCACGTCTTTCGGTCTACGCAGCTTATCACCCGGGGATCCGCAATATCATGGCCAGTACTTCGGCGGCCAACGGCAGCGCGATACTGCCTACCATCAGGGGACGGCGTGGGGCTGGCTCATTGGACCTTTCATTCAGGCATATCTGCGCGTCACGGGCGACCGCGACCAGGCTCTGAGCTTCGTCGCGCCCTTTGAAAATCACCTGAAGATTCATGGCCTCGGAAGCGCCAGCGAAATCTTCGACGGAGACCCACCGCACACACCGCAGGGGTGCTTCGCGCAGGCATGGAGCGTGGCGGAAATTCTGCGCGCGTGGATCAGCATTGCGACACGCGGCTAAACGTTCGGGAGATTCTTGTCCACTTACTGAGAATACCAACTGGTAGTTGACATCTGCCAGCTCATGGATTTAGAGCCGTCATTGAGTCATTGTGGAAAAAACCCAGGGAATAGTTTGATCTTCGGACTTTTGAAGTAGTTCAGTCGGCCTCGTTTTCATTTTTGCACGGGGGCATAGAAATATCCGGCCCGCGCCCGGACGCGAAGCCCGGGTTCAGAAACCATGACCTTAAGGGGGTGGTATCCGATGTTCTTGAGACCGGTGGGAACATACGCAAGGTCGTATTGGCCGTTAACTGCGAGTGCGATGTTCTGGAGCTGATCCTGCACGGCATTCTCTCTCCAATGCGTGTACACGACCCCGCCTGTATATCCCGCATATTGCCCGAGCAAGTTTGCCCGCAATTCCTTTGAACCTGCCTTCAAAGCCAATACCGTCAGTGGCGCAAGGTTAAGCGCAATCTTGCATGGGGCAGTATATGGTGGACACGACGGCAGAAAGAGATGCGTGAGAGCATAACTGCCATCGTCTTTCCACTCGGTTCCCGCCGGACTGAAGCGGACTCCGTAAATCGTCACGTCGGCATTGCTCGCGGCGCGCACGACCTCGGCCCCGGTGGTTACACTGCCGCGGTCGAATCCCTCTGAGAACACAATCACCACACGCCG
>JASHSC010000159.1 GCA_030036915.1 Terriglobia bacterium | reverse complement strand
AGGTTTTCCCTGGTTGAAACGGATATCAGAAAATAGGACGGCCTCGCAACTGGTCCCACGGCCTCGGCGCTCATGACCGGATTAGATCACGCTTCACTGCGCCAAGTAAATCACCGTCTCCGTTTTCAAGACGGGGAGCACCGATTCCGAGGATGTGGTGTTTCGGGTCGTGGAACACCGGCTCGGGAAGCGGGCTTTTGGCCGGCGTTGGGATGGGAACAATATCTGCCATATCTTCGGGGTCGCTTCGGAACGGCTGGTGGTGATGTCTTAATTCTTCCCGTCGCGTTCGTAGGGGCAACCCTTGTGGTTGCCCGAGGGCGGCCACGAGGGCCGCCCCTACGGATCGTTGATCGCGCGCCGTTCGTTGTCAAGGTGATCCATAGTTTATTGTCGATCAATTCGATAATCTTGATCATGGAGTGGATCAACAGAGGCGATGAGATTGAGCCCCAAAGGGGTGCTCCACCAAAGCCCAGGCCGAAGGCCTGGGTTCAAGTTAACGATGCATTTCTATTTCCTCAGCCCTGAAAGGGCGAAATAGGAAGTTGGCCGCCAGTTCGTCAACGCCCTGATTTGAAAGAGGTTGTTCCGCCCCTTCAGGGCCTGGGATCTCTCCGGGTGCATTCGCTAACCCAGGCCGTTGGCCTGGGCTTCGTTCGGTCGCCCCGTTGGGGCTCAGAGGGGCCGCACTTGCAAGCCTGCATCTGCTCTGTCACCATGAATTCAACTTATGCGGTGGATTGAAACGTCAGTCGACACGGAATCGGTGCGGCGGCTCGAGCGCGAGCTTGGAGTGTCGCCGCTTGTGGCGCGGTTGCTCGCGCAGCGGGGAATTGCCGAGCCTGCGGCGGCGCAGGCGTTCCTTCATCCCTCACTTTCGCAGCTTCACCCTCCCGAATTGATGGCGGGAATGCGTGAAGCGGTCGAGCGTTTGCTGCGGGCGATCGCGCAACGCGAAAAAATCCTGATCTACGGCGACTATGACGTGGACGGCACCATGGCCGTGGTGGTGTTGCTCACGGCGCTACGCATGTTGGGGGCGGAGGTTGAGGCGCACATTCCGCACCGGCTTACCGAAGGCTACGGCATGCGTGCGCCGGTGGTGGAAGAGGCCGCGGCCCAGGGATTTCGCGTCGTCATCAGCGTGGACACAGGGATTCGCGAGCATGCGGTCCTGGCCCGCGCCCGCGAGCTGGGCGTGGATTGCATCGTGACGGATCATCACCTGCCGGGGGCCGAGCTACCCCCGGCTTGCGCCATTTTGAACCCGCGCCGGGCGGATTGCCGGTATCCCGAAAAGGGTCTGGCCGGCGTCGGTGTAGCCTTCAAACTAGCCCAGGCGATTCTGGGAGAGCGGCTCAGCGGGCGGCTGCTGGAATCCTTCCTCAAGATCGTGGCCATCGGCACCATCGCCGATGTGGTTCCGCTGCTGGGGGAAAATCGCGTCATTGCGCGCTTCGGCCTCGCGGCGTTGCGGCAGCCCGCGCAATCCGGCCTGGCGGCGTTGATTGAGCTTGCGGGCCTTGCGGGCAGGGAAATCACCGCCGGGGATGTAGCCTTCCGCATCGCGCCGCGCCTGAATGCCGCGGGACGCATGGAAGACGCCCGCGACGTCATCAACCTCTTTACGCTTGCGGATGCGGCGCGCACACGGGAGATTGCTGAGCGGCTGGACGGATTGAATCGCGAGCGCCAGCGCGTGGAAGATGAGATTCTGCGCTTGATCGTGGCCGAGCTCGACAAGAGGAGCGACCTGGCAGGGCTTTACACGCTGGTGCAGCACGGCGAGGGCTGGCATCGCGGTGTGATCGGCATTGTGGCGCAACGGGTTGTGGAGCGGTATCATCGTCCTGCGCTGGTCATGGGCGTGGAGAATGGCGTGGGTGTGGGCTCCGGCCGGTCGATTCGGGGATTTCACCTGCTCGACGCCCTCACTTCCGTCGCCGACCTGTTTGAACGCTTCGGCGGGCACGCGGCCGCGGCGGGATTCACGATCGCGACGACGAACATTCCGGCTCTGGTACGGCGATTTGAGGAACACGCCCGCAGCGTCCTTCAGCCCTCTGATCTCGAGCCCGTGCTGCGCCTGGACGCCGCGGTGGATTGGGCCGAAATCGACTGGCGGCTTTACGAGGGTCTCATGCAGCTTGCACCCTTTGGGATGGGCAATCCCACGCCAGTGCTGAGCGTGCGCGGAGTGTCGCTCCTGGCGCCGCCACGCGTGTTGAAAGAAAAGCATCTAAAATTAAGGATGGGGAATGGTGCGCGCACTCTGGACGCTCTCGGTTGGGGATTAGCGGCGCGGGCACCCAAGCTCCAAGCCGGGCAGCAGGTCGATGTAGCCTTTGCGCTCGAGCAGAACATTTATCAAGACGTCGCGAGCCTGCAATTGGTGATTAAGGACCTGGCGATGAGTTAACGCGGCCCACCCGGGGGTGAACGGCCGCCCGTAGACAGTGGTAAGGCCTGACCCGTCGAAGCATTGACGGCTCCGGAGGGACGCCAAGCTCAGTGCCGGCGAGAGGGAAAACTTGAACCCCATGAGGGAAACGTGGCAACGCGAGGAATAGGGCTGGAGCGGACGCGGCGCCAGCGGTGGCTGACGGGCCTGGTGGCGGCGGGGATTTCCGTCACCGCCCTCGCCGTAGCCCTTGCCTACTGGGCCAACACATCTCACCACACGGCTCCCCTCCACATTCTGCCCAGTCCGGCGCCGGACGTGAACCAGGAGCTTTCCGGCTACACGTTTACGCGCTCGGACCGGGGTCACGCCATCTTCACGGTACACGCCGCGCGCACGGTGGCCTACGATAAGAGCAAATCGACCGAGCTGGAAGGAGTGACGGTGCAGGTGTTCGGGCGCAAGGGGGACCGCGGCGATATTCTGCGCACCGATCGTTGCGAGTACAACCCGGAGACGGGAGACCTTTACGGATCAGGCCCCGTTGAGATGGAGTTAAGCGCGCATGCCGGCGACGTTCCAGGCAGCGACGAGCAGGGCAAGCGCCGGATGACGATCAAAACTTCAAAAGTAGCCTATCACAAGGACGACGAACTGGCGGAAACTGACCAACCCGTGAAGTTCCACATGGGGCCGGCCACTGGCACGGCGGTTGGAATGGAGTACGCCACGGGTGACGGATGGTTGGTTTTACGGCACGACGTGGTAGTCGATTTGGCCCAGGGAACGACCAAGGCTCCCAGGCCTCCCCTCCACCTGACGGCTTCGTCGTTGCGCTATGACAAGGACGGAGGAAGCCTCTCGCTCACCGGTCAGGTGGTGGTCTGGCAGGAGAAGCGCCGCGCCGTGGCCGACAACGCCAAGCTGGCGCTCGATGACCAGAATCGGGTTTCGCAAGTGAATCTGCAAGGCCACGTGCAGGCATTTGATGAGGATCCGCTTCGCGCCGTCGAGTTGAACGCCGAACGCGTGCAGGGGAATCTCGACCCTATCTCGGGCGAGTTGCGCC
>JASHSC010000158.1 GCA_030036915.1 Terriglobia bacterium | reverse complement strand
CGGAGGGGCACGTGAAGGCGGAAATCCGCGCCCGGCAGGTGGTGATTCTGGGATCGGTGACTGGCAACGTCGCGGCTCGCGAGAAAGTTGAGATTCGACGCACCGGGCACGTGGTGGGCGATCTCATTGCCGGAACCGTGGCAATTGAAGAGGGCGCGTATTTTAAGGGAAGCATAGACATCGCGCGCGACAACGAGTCCGGAGTCGCGAGCGAGGTCGCGGCCCCCAGCGCTCTCAGCAGCAGCGCGTAGCCGGGGACCCTTACTGGGGCGGCCAAAGTGCCCAAGCCCGGCCCGACGGCGGCGCGGTTCGTTTGATCAATGCCTGAATCAAGAGGCGAGTCGCCTTTGCGGTTATCCCAAAGGTTCCAACCACCAATGCCGGGTTTTCCTTCGTCGGCCCGACCTCGCAAGGAGACGGGATGCCTGGAACGGGCAGATTCCAGCTTGAATTGTCGCTAACCAAGAACCAGGACGAAGCCAGCCGCGCGTCTGCCTCCTCCGCAAACACCAGCCGCGGACTTCAATGGCTGTGGCAGCACCTTTCGCATTTGCGCCACCCTCATTGTTTTGAGTGCGGACCCATTCATCAATCCACCCTCGACGTTTTGCTGCTGCGTGGCGCCAAGCTCTATCTCTCGGACCTGATTACGCCGGCGCAGCAAACCAGTTCCGTCTACTGGTCGGTGTCGGGAAAGAAGCAGGTTTTCCTCATTGACAAATTCATGGACCAGATTCCCGCAATTCCGCCGGAATCGCTTTCCATGATTTGCTGCTGGGGCCTGCTGGACCTGCTGCCTCGTGAAGTGCTGCCGCCCCTAGTGGAGCGTTTCCATTCTTTCCTTCAGCCCGGCGGCGTGTTGTTCTCCATTTTGCGCGAGCCCAGTGTGGCGAAGGGAGTTGAAACCCGCTGGTGGTTCGAGAGCCTCACGCTCCTCGGGTCAAGCGACACCAGCCAGAAGCCTTTTCCCTATCCCGCCCTCACCAACCGCGAAATGGAGCGGCTGTTTCCGGGCGGCAATGTGAAGACTTTTCTGACGCGCTCCGGCCGGCGCGAAGTGCTGGGAGTCAAGCTGCCGTAATACCCTTCCAGCCGGAATTCGTGCGCTCTTCCACCCTTTACGGATTCCTTATAAACCACTTTTAGAGAGGTAAAAGAGACCGGCGGTCAATCTTTGGGGTTTCCCTAAATCGAAAAACTGATTTAAGATTAAGATTGATAATGACAGGAACAAACTTTTGAGGGTTAGAAGCCGGGTTTATTCCTGGCGGGCGATGATATATTGAACTGGAAGTTTCTTGGGGGAGATTCAGGAGGGTAGAAATGAAATCGTCCAATGCCGCGACGGAAACGGCCAACGTCACCGAGGTCCTGTCCGGGACGGGTCAGGCCGAGGCGGGCACTATGGAGGAACGCGCGCGACGCGAAGATCCTGCCTTGCTCAAGAACATGCTGGAGCAGATGCTCCTGGTGCGGCACTTTGAGGAGAAAGCTGCGGAAATCTACCAATTGGGAAAGATCGGCGGGTTCTGCCACCTTTATATTGGGCAGGAGGCGGTGGCGGTAGGAGCGCTTTCCGCCACACAGCCTGACGATTACATTTTTACCTCTTATCGCGAGCACGGCCATGCGCTGATCCGGGGGATGGACCCCGGCGAAGTGATGGCGGAGTTGTGCGGAAAGCAAGGCGGAGTTTCCAGGGGGAAGGGCGGCTCGATGCACCTGTTTGACAAGCGGCGCAGCTTCATGGGCGGGCACGCGATTGTCGGCGGGCAGATTCCGCTGGCCGCGGGCACGGCCTTTGCGTCGAAGTACCTGAAGCAATCACGCGTGACGCTTTGCTTTTTCGGCGAAGCGGCTGTGAACATCGGCTCTTTCCATGAAGCCCTGAACCTGGCCTCGCTCTGGAAGCTTCCCGTGGTCTTTGTTTGCGAGAACAACCGCTTCGGCATGGGCACGCCCATCGAGCGCGCCTCTTCCATCGATGACCTTTCGCAGAAGGCTTGCGCATACAACATGGCGCGCACCTGGGTGGATGGCATGGACGTTCTGGCCGTTCGCGAGACGATGAAGGAGGCGGTGGGCCGGGCCCGCGAACAAAACACCCCTACATTGGTTGAAGCGCGCACCTATCGTTTTATGGGCCATTCCATGTCTGACCCCTCGCACGGCAATTACCGCACTAAGTTGGAAGTGGAAGAGCAACGCCGGCACGATCCCATCAAGCAATTCACCGCCGCGCTCGAAGCCATCGATGTCATCAACCAGGCCTACCTCGACGAGCTTGACCAGAAAGTCCGCGACGCCGTGGAGGAAGCCGTGGCATTCGCCGAGCGCAGCCCCCAGCCGGATGCCGGCGAGCTCTACTCAGATGTGTACGTCGATTAACCAGATGGCGATCGGGCGGAGGGTGAATCAATTGTTGAGTGATTTAATCAAGGGTCCTGCTTGAAATTCAAAATCGCCAGTTCCCCAAATAACCCCGTCGCAAATTCCGTTTTCGTTCGGAGCGTTCAATGCCAATTTTGACCTATCGTGAAGCCCTCAACCAGGCGATGAGAGAGGAAATGCATCGCGACGAAACCATCGTCCTGATGGGCGAGGAAGTGGGCTATTATAACGGCGCATACAAAGTCAGCAAAGGATTGCTGGATGAGTTCGGGCCCAAGCGCGTGCTCGATACCCCCATCACGGAACTGGGATTCACGGGCCTCGGAGTGGGCGCGGCCATGGCCGGAGTGCGGCCCATCGTGGAGATGATGACGTTCAATTTCTCCATGCTGGCCATCGACCAGATTGTGAACAGCGCGGCAAAGATGCTCTACATGTCGGGCGGGCAGTTTGCGATTCCCATCGTGGTGCGCGGTCCCGGCGGAGCGGGCCATCAGCTTGGTGCGCAGCACTCACAATCGCTGGAGTCTTGGTATTGCCACGTGCCGGGCTTGAAAGTGGTCATGCCCGCGACTCCCGCGGACGCCAAGGGTTTGCTCAAGACTTCCATCCGCGACGACAACCCTGTTGTCTTCATTGAATCGGAAGTGCTTTACGGCACCAAAGGCGAAGTTCCCGAGGGCGAACACCTGATTCCCCTCGGCGTAGCGGATCTCAAGCGCGCCGGCCGCGATGTGACGATCGTGGCACATTCGAAGATGGTGTTTGTGGCGCTGGAAGCCGCGGCGGACCTGGCGAACGAGGGAATCGAGGCGGAAGTTGTGGACCCGCGCACGCTGCGCCCACTCGATACCGAAGCCATTTTGAATTCGGTGAGGAAGACCAACCGCGTGGTGGTGGTGGAAGAAGGCTGGGAGTATTGCGGTGTAGGCGCGCAATTCGTGGACGTGATCCAGCGCGAGGCGTTTGATTATCTTGACGCTCCCGTCCTGCGTGTTACCGGCGCGGATGTTCCCATGCCCTATGCCAAGAACCTCGAGCACGCGGCGCTGCCTGACAAAGAGAAGGTGAAGGAAGCCGTGCACCGAGTGCTCTATAGAAAGTAGAAGAAGAAACTGGAAATCGGAGACTGGAAACTTGAATCTCGAGATTCGCGATGCGAGTTTCCGATTTCCGGTTTCCAATTTTGAGTTTCCGATCTCGCGAAGCGAGGATAGGCAATGGCCGTTAAGGTGATGATGCCCAAGGGCAGCGATACGATGACGGAGGGCAAGGTCTTGAAGTGGCTCAAGGAAGAAGGCGACGCCATTTCCTCCGGAGACTCCGTCGTCGAAATCGAAACCGACAAAGTGGACATGGAAGTGGAGGCGATGGGCGGCGGCATTCTCCGCAAGATTCTTGTCGAGGCGGGTAAGGTTGTCCCGGTCGGCGAACTGCTCGCGGTGATCGGCAAAGCCGACGAGGACATTGGAGCATTGGTGAAGGGCAATGGCGCTGCAGCGCCTGCGCCGCATCCCCCGGCAGCCACGACGCCCGCCAAGGCAGCGCCCGCCTCCGCCGCACCAGCAGCGGTGGCAACCGCTCCTGCGCCTGCCGTGGGCGGGCGCGTGCTGGCCTCACCGCTTGCCAAGCGCATGGCGAAGGACATGGGCCTGGAAATCGCAGAAATTTCCGGAAGCGGCCCGAACGGGAGAATTATTCGCCAGGATGTGGAGCGCACGGCGGCACAGGCTCCCGCGTCCCGCGCGGCGGGAGGGGCGACTCCTTTGCGCGCCCCGGTTCCACTACTTCCGCGGCGGCCGGCGGCAGTTCCCACGGGCCCGGAGTTCAGCGATGAGCCGCTCAGCTCCATGCGCAAGGTCATCGCCACGCGCCTGGTGCAGAGCAAGGCGCCCGTGCCGCATTTCTATCTCACCATTGAAGTGAATATGCAGCGCGCGAAGGAGCTGCGCGAGTCCGCCAACCTGCTGAACCCCGAGCTGAAGCTCAGCTACAATGACATCCTCATGAAAGCCTGCGCGGCGGCGCTGCGGCAGAATCCCGAGGTGAATTCGTCGTTCCAGGGTGAGTCGATTCGGCATCACAATCGTGTGCATCTGGGAATGGCCGTGGCCACGGACGGCGGCGGGCTGATTACTCCCGTCGTGCGCAACGCCGATACGAAGAGTTTGGAGGAAATTTCGAGAGAATCAAAGGAACTGGCCGCGCGCGCCCGCACTCGCAAGCTGCTTCCCGAGGAATACACGGGCGCCACGTTTTCCATTTCCAATCTCGGCATGATGGGAATCGACGAGTTCGCTGCGGTCATCAATCCGCCGGAGGGGGCAATCCTGGCAGTGGGAGCGGTCGCGGAGAAGGCTGTGGTCGTTGACGGGCGCGTTCAGGCCGGGCTGACCTGCCGGCTGACTCTTTCCTGCGACCATCGCGTCGTGGACGGCGCTACCGGAGCTAAATTCCTCCAAAGCCTCAAGCAGATTCTCGAGAACCCTGTTTATCTCGCGTTCTAAGCGGTAATCAAACGCCGGTAGGCGGTTGCCAGTTTGCAACGGAAATAGGTGATTTGCCGCCAACCGGCCACTGACAACCGCAAACCTTTGTCTATGCCCTTTGAAAAAGAAATGGAAGTGGCGCGGCGAATCGCTGAGCAAGCAGGGCGGCTGGCGCTGGAAAATTACGCTCGAGGGTTTGAGACGGAAACCAAGGCCGACGATTCTCCGGTGACTTCGGCGGATCGCGCCAACGAGCGGCTGATCTCCAAGTTGCTGGAGGAGGCATTTCCCGACGACGGCCTGCTGGGCGAGGAAGGCACCAAGCGCGAGGCGCGCAATGGCCGGCGCTGGATTATCGACCCCATCGACGGCACGCGCAATTTCATGCGGGGCATGCCCACCTGGGGCGTCATGCTGGCGCTGGAAGCAGACGGCAACATGGTGGCGGGCGCGTGCAACTTGCCGGCGCTCGGGGAGCTCTATTCCGCTGCTGCCGGGGCCGGCACTTACGTCAACGGGCGGAGAATCCACTGCTCGCAAGCGACGTCAACTCGCCAGGCGATCCTTTGCTTTTCGGGCTTCGACAAGATTTTGAAGCGCGGTTTCGGTGAGCGCCTGCTGCCCTGGCTGGAACACTATTGGTCCGTGCGCAGCATGGGCGGCTGCCCCGACGCAATGTACGTCGCTTCCGGGCGTGCCGATGTATGGATGACGATGGAAGCCAAACCCTGGGACCTGGCGCCGCTCAAGATCATCGGCGAAGAAGCCGGCGCGAGCTTCTTC
The DNA here is from genome assembly GCA_030036915.1 of Terriglobia bacterium. Classification (GTDB taxonomy): domain Bacteria; phylum Acidobacteriota; class Terriglobia; order UBA7540; family UBA7540; genus Bog-366. The sequence continues at coordinate 3,919 of JASHSC010000158.1, read as the reverse complement.
AACTTGAACGGAAAGGCGAGCGTCTACGGCGGCGACTGCGTGATTGCCGCTCCTGCCCTGGAAAATGAGGTCCGCCGCTTCCTCGGACTCGAATTGCGGAATTAAGCTCCGCCGGAATTCCCTCTCCCCTTCTACAAATCCATCGATGATTTCACCCGGTAGCTGACGTAAGCTATTTTTGACAGAAATTAAGTCCGCGAGCAGGGAGCAGCGATTATGAGCCGACGATACGGATTCATCCTGGCCGTGGGGGCACTGATGGCGGTTGCAGCGAGCAACGCCCGGCTTTCCGGAAGGGCGCCTTCCTCCGGTTACCACGAGTTCACACTGACGGCCAAGGACAGCGGGTTTGAGCCGAACCTTCTTACCGTGAACAAAGACGAAAAGGTGCGGTTGATCATCACCGCCACGGACTGCGAGCACGAGTTTAGATTGGACGCCTTCGACATCAATCAAGTCCTCCAGAAGGGCAACCCCGAAATTATCGAATTTACCGCCAGCAAGGCGGGAACGTTCCAATTCAAGTGCTCCGTTTACTGCGGCAAGGGGCACGGAAAGATGCACGGAAAGCTCGTAGTTTTGTAGCGCGGATGTCTGCGCCCGCGTTTTGTTTCGCGAGCTTATGGTCACAGTTTATGCGTCGCGACCGCGATGCATTTGATGGCCTAGTTTTAGGGGACATGCAGGATTCAGACAATCAGGTGGTAACTCGGGGTACATCCCGGGTAATTACCTGACAAAATGTGGAGAACAGGGAGTCTTAGAGGGAAATTCCGCTTTGCCTGCCCGGTGATCCTGCAGTGTCTTTAGTGGCGCGAGTAATTGGAGTCGTTCAGCTTCCTCAGTCGCTCGCAGATCCGCTCCAGAATGCTGTCATCGATCTTCTCGCATACTTCGACGGAGAGGCAATTCTTCGAGTCGAACTCGGCGTCGCGCACCGCTTGCTTGAAGAGCTTCGTCCGAGCGTCCTCCGCTCCGGCGCAGACCATCACGAAAGTATCCGAATCGTCCTCTGCCGAGCGCAGCACTTCCTGGAGGACTTGGTTTCCGCCCTCGACGCTAAGCTGCGGGTGGACTGCGGCGTAGGAGACGTCGAATTCCGAGGCAACCTCGAGCGCCAGCGAATTCATATCAGCGAAGCGGAATGGGTCGAGGCCCTTGCCATTGCAGATGAGTGTCTTAACCTTCATGGGAATCCTCCTTTGACCGCCCGCCACCCTTCCCCTTAGAACCCTTTAAGGCCCTTCAAGTTGCACCGCTTTCTCACCTCGTACAAATTCCCCGCACGCGGATTGCCATAACTCGTGGCTAACGGTCCGGGAAACCAACCTGAAATCAGTGATATAAGACCACTCGCCGAGGTCCGATACCATAGTCAGACCGTACTTGTCATCAAAAGTACTTTTGGACTAGTCGAAAAACGTCATTCAACTGGTACGCTAACCTGGATCGATTCAAACCGCCAGCGTTGCTGTAGCGGCGCTCTATCGACCGCCGTAAGGGGATGCCAGGGCATGACCTTACGACTCGACGCTCACAGAGCGCTGCTGCAATCGGTTCCGGCGGACGCAACGCTTGCCAATCAGGTGGATTGGGCAGTATGCTTCGGTAGTTTGTTTCGGGCGTCAGACCCAGGCGGATGCCAGGACCGCTTGCAGGGGAGCAATTGCTTCCAAGGCCCGCAATCGGTAAAATGAGGCAAGTAGACAAGCCTGCGAGCTGAGGCAGAACCCGCTGCTGCGCCGGGGCGATCCATCGATAGAGAAAGTTCCGGCTCCCGACGGCAGATTACGGAGCGACCGCTGGAGAAATCGCGGTCGTATATGGATAAACACCCGTTTTCAAAACCGACCGACACACAGGATGCTCTCGCCAGTCGCAGGCGAAGCACGCGAATTGAATTCACTACGACGGTGCTGCTTTCCGGCAAGGATGCCGGCGGAACCCCCTTTCGCGAATTCACCCAAACCATCACCGTGAACCTGCATGGCTGCAAGGTCCGCACCTCCTATCGGATTATTGTGGGCATGTTGGTAAACATTGAATGCCCCAAAGCCGGGACGTCGGGCAAAGGCGTCTGCGTGCGAGTGTGGGACCCGGTTCCGGGAGCGGCCGGGCATGAGATCGCAGTGCAGCTCATCAAGCCGCAGAACCTCTGGGGCGTGCCCAATCCGCCCGCGGATTGGGAAATGGTCGCCAAAACCATGGTGCAGGGGCGCACGCAGACGGAAATCCCCGCGCCGGTGCTGCCCCCGGCCACACCTTCCACAACCGCGCCTTCTACGACCGGGCCGCGCAGGACCACGGTAATCATTCCCTCGCCGCTGTCCTCTCCCTCGCCGCTGCCCTCGGCGACGCCCACGCGCCAAATGCCTTCGCTTGCCTCGCGCCTTGCGGCCGGGATTTCGCAGTCTCCTCCCCCGGCGGCAACTCCTCCCCCTCCCGCGGCGCCTCCTGCGCCCGCCCCCGTCGCAACTCCGATAGAAGTTCCGCCGGCGGCTCCGGTGGCAACTCCCGCACCTCCACCCGTTGCGGCCCCTTCCCCGGGCACACGCACCCGCCAGTTCCCTGCTGTTCCATCGCCCGCGGCGGCCGCTGACCCGCGGCTCGCCGATCTCGAACGCCGCGCCACGCAGTTGGTGGGCTCGGTCCTTGACATCATGCGCGGGCAGGCGGAAGAGTTGACGCGCAACATCCTGGAGGAGTTTCGCCAGCAGGTTGAGGCCCTCATTGTGGATAGCGAGGAGCGCCTTCGCCAGGGCTTCCAATCGGTGTACAAAGAATCCGCATCTTCCCTGATCAATTTGCGCGGCGACCTCATCCAGCAGATGCAGTCGCGCGGAACACAGATGATTCGCACCTCGGAAGAGACTTTGCGAACACGCCTGCGCGAACAATTAACCGTTGACGAAACGCCCGCTCCCGAAACGCCTCCTGCCAAGGTCACGGATAAGTAGCAGGACATTGGTTCTTCACTCACCAATTTCCCTCGTCAGCGTAAATGCTGTGGCACGGGCGTCTCGCCCACGCTACTTCTGCGCCATTCCCCTTTCGAGACCGTCAACGCACCACGGGTCCATGTGAAAATTTACCGCCCACTCCGAGCGATTGCATCTTCGCATCCATGAGCGGGGCGAGGTTTGGTATAATCGGAAGGTTGCGGGGAACCGCCGCCCCTAATTCGCTCTTGAGTGTCTGAAGGATCCGAGCGGAGATCGGAACGAAGTGAGCAAAACTCCTTCCAGGTGTTTCTCCAGAACAGCCGGTGCGCACCAAATGACCTGTGGGCTCGAGCGTGGTGGCACGCCAGGCAGACGCGCAGCCGGATGAAGACTCGAAACCACGACGAATCCAGAAAGGGGATCCAAGAGGAACACGATGGCAACTATTCACGTTGAGCCGCAAGCGGATACCTCGCCTGCGGGTCAGCAGCAAATCATCAACGACCTGAGCATCCAAGTGGCCACGGTCAACGGCTCGGGCAGCCAGACGGCAAACCTGGTTTTGCTCCGCGCAATTTTCCAAATGGGCATTCCGGTTTCCGGCAAGAATCTCTTCCCTTCCAACATTGCAGGCCTTCCCACCTGGTTCACCATCCGGGCTTCCCAGCACGGTTTCATTGCCCGCCGGCGCGACAGCGAGTACATGGTGGCGATGAATCCCGAAACCGCGGAAGAAGACGTGAAGACCCTGAAGCCGGGCGCCGCCTGCGTTTATGACGAGCGGCTGAACTTGAAGCGCCTGCGCGATGACGTGATCTTCTATCCCGTGCCCTTCGATCAATTGGTCACGCCCGTCTGCCCGGACGCGCGCCTGCGCAAACTCGTGCGCAACATGATCTACGACGGCATTCTGGCCAGGCTGCTGGGCATCGAGATGGAGGAAATCCACAAAGCGCTCCAGAAGCAGTTCCGCAAGA
>JASHSC010000157.1 GCA_030036915.1 Terriglobia bacterium | reverse complement strand
AAAGATTTGACCGACAACGTCAACCTGCTGGCCGCCAACCTGACGACGCAAGTGCGTAATATCGCTGAGGTGACCACCGCCGTGGCGCGCGGCGACCTGTCGCGCAAAATCACCGTGGACGTAAAAGGTGAAATCCTCGAACTCAAGAACACCATCAACACCATGGTCGACCAGCTCAACGCCTTCGCCTCGGAAGTCACGCGCGTGGCGCGCGAGGTGGGCACGGAAGGCAAACTGGGCGGGCAAGCCGTGGTTCCGGGTGTGGCGGGCACGTGGAAAGACCTGACCGACAACGTGAACTTCATGGCCAGCAACCTGACGGCCCAGGTGCGCAACATTGCGGAAGTGGCGACGGCCATCGCCAACGGCGACCTCTCGAAAAAAATCACCGTGGACGTGCGTGGCGAGATCTTGCAGCTCAAGGAAACGCTGAACACCATGGTGGAGCAGCTCCGCTCGTTCGCCGCGGAAGTCACACGCGTGGCGCGCGAAGTGGGAACCGACGGACGTCTGGGCGGCCAGGCCGTGGTCCCCGGCGTGGGTGGAACGTGGAAGGACCTGACCGACAACGTCAATCTGCTTGCCGCGAACCTGACCACCCAAGTGCGCAACATCGCCGAGGTCACCACCGCCGTGGCGCGCGGCGACCTGTCGCGCAAGATCACCGTGGACGTCAAGGGCGAAATCCTGGAACTGAAGAACACCATCAACACCATGGTGGACCAGCTCAACGCCTTCGCGGCGGAAGTCACGCGCGTGGCGCGCGAAGTGGGGACAGACGGTAAGCTGGGTGGCCAGGCGCAGGTCTCCGGTGTTGTGGGAATCTGGAAAGACCTCTCTGACAATGTCAACGTGATGGCCGCCAACCTGACCGAGCAGGTGCGCGGAATCGTAAAAGTCGTCACCGCCGTGGCCGACGGCGACCTTAAGCAGAAGCTGACGGTGCGCGCCAAGGGCGAAGTGGCGGCATTGGCCGAAACCATCAACAACATGACGGACACGCTCGCGACGTTTTCCGCGCAGGTTACCAGCGTGGCGCGCGAGGTGGGTGTGGAAGGCCGCCTGGGGGGACAGGCCGACGTTCCCGGCGCCGCAGGCACGTGGAAAGACCTGACGGGCAACGTCAACCTGCTGGCGGCCAACCTCACCACCCAAGTCCGCGCCATCGCCGAAGTGGCAACGGCCGTCACCAAGGGCGATTTGACGCGCTCGATTCAGGTGGACGCGCGCGGCGAGGTGGCGGAATTAAAGGACAACATCAACACCATGATCACCAACCTGCGGTACACCACGGACCGCAACAGCGAGCAGGACTGGCTGAAGACCAACCTGGCGCGCGTCACGGGAATGCTGCAAGGCCAGCGCGACCTGGGAGCCGTGGGCGAATTGCTGCTCTCCGAACTGACGCCCCTGGTGAACGCCCAGCTCGGGCTGATTTACCTGATGGATTCCGAATCCGCAGCGCCCCGGCTGCGCATGCTGGCCTCTTACGGAGGCGCGGGGAGCAACGGACACCCGGAAGGCGGTTCACAGGGTTGGCTGCATTTGGGTGAAGGCTTGATGGGCCAGGTGGCCCTGGAGAAACGGCGCATGCTGCTGACCGACGTGCCCAATAGCGCACAGCCGATCCGCTCGGGTCTTTTTGAAGCTCCACCCCGTAGCGTGGTGATTCTCCCCGTGCTGTTTGAGAATCAGGTGAAGGCGGTCATTGAACTTGCCTCACTCAGCGCCTTCACCGCTTCCCACCTGGCGTTCCTCGAACAACTCACCGCCAGCATTGGAATCGTGCTGAACAGCATTGAGGTGACGATGAAGACGGAAGGGTTGCTGAAGCAATCGCAGCAACTCGCTACGGAGCTGCAAATCCAGCAGAAGGAGTTGCAGGAGAAGAACGAAGAGCTGGGCCAGAAGGCGCAGGAGCTGGCCGAACAGAACGCCGAAGTGGAGCGCAAGAACCAAGTGATTGAACACGCGCGCGTGGAGCTGGAGGAAAAAGCCAACGAGCTGGCGCTGACTTCCAAGTACAAGTCAGAATTCCTTGCCAACATGTCGCACGAGCTGCGCACGCCGCTGAACAGCATCCTGATTCTGGGCCAGCAACTGGGGGAAAACGCCGATGGCAACCTGAACCCCAAGCAGGTAGAGTTTGCCCGCACTATTCACAGCGCCGGAACCGATCTGTTGAACCTGATCAGCGACATTCTGGATCTTTCCAAAATCGAATCGGGCACGGTGGCCGTGGATGTGGAGGAAGTCCATTTCGCCAAGCTGCTTGAGACAGTGGACCGTTCCTTCCGGCACGAAGCGGACAACCGCAAGCTGTCATTTGAAGTCCATCTGGATCCCCGCCTGGGGCGCAGCCTGCACACCGATCCCAAGCGCCTGATGCAGGTGCTCAAGAACCTGCTCTCCAACGCCTTCAAGTTTACGGAAAAGGGCGGTGTGAGCGTGAACGTCACGCCGTCCACGGGAGGCTGGAGGACGGACCATCCGGTGCTTCGCGATGCGGGCCCGGTGGTGGCGTTCGAAGTGGCCGATTCCGGCATCGGAATCCCGCTCGATAAACAGCGCATCATCTTTGAGGCATTCCAACAGGCCGATGCCAGCACCAGCCGCAAATACGGAGGCACGGGGCTGGGCCTGGCGATTAGCCGCGAACTCGCTTACCTGCTGGGCGGTGAAATCCAACTGCGCAGCAAGCCGGGCGAAGGCAGTATCTTCACTCTTTACCTTCCCGTGAATTTTGTGGGCGGCGCCGTGTCGCCTAAGCCTGAGGCGAGCGCACCGGCAGCTTCCGGAGTCATTCAGATGCCCGCCGTACGCGTTCTCGAGCGCCGCGAGGTGGAGAAGATTCCTGACGACCGCAACGATCTACAACCCGGTGAACCCACGGTGCTGATCGTGGAGGACGAGCCGCACTACTGCCAGGTGCTGGTGGATCTCGCCCATTCGGCGGGATTCAAGGTGCTGGTGGCCATGCGCGGCGTTGAAGCCCTGGAGTTGGCACGCAAATACCTGCCTAGCGCTATCTCCCTCGATATCTTCCTGCCCGACATGCTGGGCTGGACCGTGCTCAGCCAGTTGAAACAAGATTCTTCCACGCGCCACATTCCGGTTCAAATCTTGACTCTGGATGAGGACCGGCAACTGGGATTGTCTCGCGGGGCGTTCAGTTTCATTACTAAACCGGCCACCACGGAAGGGCTGCAATCCTCCTTCTCGCGCATCAAGGAATACACTGCGCCGCGCCGCCGCCGGCTGCTGGTGGTGGAGGATGAACCCTCCGAACAATTGAGCGTCCGCGCCCTGCTCGAACACAAGGACATTGAAATTGAAACCGCCGCTTCCGGCCAGGACGCCTTGTCCAAACTCCACGAGCAGGCCTTTGACTGCGTCGTGCTGGACCTGCGCCTGCCCGACATTTCCGGATTTGAAGTGATGGAGAGGCTCAGCAAGGAAGAAACCCTGCGCGACATTCCCATTGTGGTCTTTACGGGCAAGGAACTGACACCGGAGGAGGATGCGCAACTCCACACTCTGGCGCGCAGCATCGTGGTGAAGGGGGTGGAATCACCGGAAAGACTTTTGGACGAAACGGCGCTATTCTTGCATCGAGTTGTGGCCGACCTGCCGCCGGAAAAGCAGAAGATGCTCGAACGCCTGCATCGTTCCGACGACGATTTGGTGGACAAGCCGGTGCTGGTGGTGGATGACGATGTGCGCAATATTTTTGCGCTCTCCAGCGTGCTCGAACGGCGCGGCATGAAGGTTCTTTCCGCCACCACCGGCCAGGAAGCGCTGGCCACGCTCAATTCCCAGGATGATATTTCGATCGTGCTGATGGACATCATGATGCCGGAGATGGATGGGTACAAAACGATGCAATTCATCCGGCAGAATCCCAAGTATCATCGTCTCCCCATCATCGCCTTGACGGCCAAGGCCATGAAGGGCGACCGGGAGAAATGTCTCGAGGCGGGGGCGTCCGAGTACCTCGCGAAGCCGGTGAACACGGAACAACTGCTCTCCTCATTGCGGATGTGGCTGCACCGGTGAGGAATCAAGCGACCGCCACGGGCTTTAAGCCCGTGGCCCCGCGTAGCGGGATCGTGTTGTAGCGCGCATATCGTAGGGGCGGCCCTCGTGGCCGCCCCAGGGCAACCACAAGGGTTGCCCCTACGATAATGGGCGGGAGTATGGATCAAAAACAACCCGTCAACATTCTGCTGGTCGATGACCAACCCGCCAAGCTGTTGAGCTACGAGAGCATTCTTGGGGAATTGGGCGAAAAATTGATCCGCGCCAATTCCGGAAATGAAGCTTTGGCGCAGCTCCTGAAGACGGAGATTGCCCTCGTGCTGGTGGACGTGCACATGCCGGGGATGGACGGCTACGAGCTGGCCTCGCTGATTCGCAACCACCCCCGCTTTTATAAGACCGCGATCATTCTGGTGTCCGGGGTTTTCACCGAGGAGCGCGATCGGATCAAAGGTTACGTCTCAGGCGCCATGGATTACGTCCTGGTGCCCATTGTGCCGGAAATTCTGCGCGCCAAAGTGAGGGTGTTTGCCGAGCTCTACCGCAAAACCGGAGAACTGGAGCGGCTGAACCAGGAACTTGAGGAACGCGTACGGGAACGGACCGAGCAAATTACAGCTTCAGCGGCGCTCCTCCAGACCAGCGAGGAACGCCTTCGCCTGGTGCTGGCCACCAGCGGAATTCAGGGTTGGACGTGGGACTTGCGAAGGAATGAATTCACCTGGATCGGTTCCTGGGGTGACGCCAAGCAAGTGTGCCAGTCCTTTGCGGATTTCCTGACCGTGGTAAGACCCGGCGACCGGAAGTTGGTGCAGGATGCGTTTAATCAGGCAGTGAGCAGCGGCGTGGATTATCACGCGGAATTCCGCACGCTGGAGGGGGGCGAGGATCGTTGGTGGCTGGGGCGCGGCACGGTGATTCGCGACACTCACGGCCAGCCGACTTCCATTGCCGGAATCAACATCAACATCACCGCCCAAAAACGCGCGGAGGAAGAGCGTGTGGTTCTGCTCAAGAACGCGGAGAATGCGCGCCGGGAAGCGGAGCGTGCCAACCGCCTGAAGGACGAATTTCTGGCGCTCCTTTCGCATGAGCTGCGCACTCCCCTGAACGCCATCACCGGTTGGGGCCAGATGTTGCAGGGGGGCGGGCTTGACCAGGAGACCCAGGCCAAGGCCATCGATACGATCAACCGCAACGCCCTGCTCCAGGCGCAGTTGATTTCCGACCTTCTGGACGTCTCCCGGATCGTGAGCGGCAAGTTGCGCCTGGATCCCAAACCTTTGGACCTGCGCTCGGTAGTGAAAGCCGCGCTGGATTCCGCTCGTCCCGCGGCCGAAGCCCGGGAGATCCAAATCGATTTGTCCGTGCCGTTTGAAAACTGCGCGATACTGGGCGATGGTGTGCGCCTTCAACAGGTCTTGTGGAACATCCTTTCCAATGCCACACGATATGCGCCCCCGAAAGGGCACATCCAGATTGCCGTGGAAAAAATGGGGTCGCACGTGGGCATTACCGTGCAAGATGATGGCCCGGGCATCCCCGCGGAATTCCTGCCCCACATCTTCGAACCGTTTCGCCAGGCAGATCCCGGCGGCCGGCAGGCGAACCAGGGATTGGGGTTGGGCTTGGCGATTGTCAGCAACCTGGTGGAAGCCCACGGCGGCCACGTTCAGGCGTTGAACCGCGACGACGGGCCGGGAGCAATCTTCAAGGTCATTCTGCCCCTTTCCGCGGAGTCGCCGGAACTCTCCCTTGCCCACCGCAATCCTCCCGCCGATTTTGCCAAGGACACGAATTGGCTGCAATCCGCGCCTTCGTTGCGAAACATTCGCGTGCTGGTGGTGGATGACGAAGCCGATGGGCGAGAGGTGGCCGCGCTGGTAATGGAGCGCTGCGGCGCGCAGGTGCGAATCGCCACCTCTGCGATGGAGGCATTTGAAATGCTGACAGAGGAGCTGCCCAATGTGATGGTGGCGGACATCGAAATGCCGGTCGAGGACGGCTACAGCTTGATTCGGCGGATCAGGGCGCAGCCGGCGGAAGGGGGGGGCCGCATCCCTGTGATCGCGTTTACGGCGCGGGCCAGCGCGCAGGACCGCAGCAAGCTTCTGCTCGCGGGCTTTTCACGCCATGTGCCAAAACCGCTCATTCCCCTCGAGTTGGTGACCGCCGTGGCGGCCCTCGCCGGACAACATTCCCCCTCAACGACGGGTCGGGACGGTTTGGTCCAGGATAAGAACCAAATTCATGAGAGG
>JASHSC010000156.1 GCA_030036915.1 Terriglobia bacterium | reverse complement strand
TAGTGAGGTGATGCTGGGAATTCTGGCGCGCCAGGGGTATGAGCTGACCCCGCGGCCCGAACAAGCCGAAATCATCATTGTCAACACCTGTGCCTTCATCGCGCCCGCCAAGCAGGAATCCATCAACACCATTTTGGAAATGGCCGAATACAAGAAATTCGGTGCGGCGAAGAAACTATTAGTTGCCGGATGCCTGGTGGAGCGCTACCGCCAGGAGATTCTTGAGCAAATCCCCGAAGTCGATCACGTCATTGGCACGAATGAATTGGAAGGCGTTCTCGCCGCATGCCAGTGTACAGGTCGTTCAAATAGTACGACCTCAGCCCGGGAACCGTATCTGTACCACGAATTCACCCCGCGCGTCCTTTCCACACCCGCCTATTCCGCCTATTTGAAGATTGCCGAGGGGTGCGACCACCCGTGCACGTTTTGTGTGATTCCACAAATGCGTGGCGCATTCCGCTCGCGGCGGTTTGCCTCCGTGATTCGCGAGGCGGAGAGCCTCGCCCGCCAGGGCGTGCGCGAAATTACTATCGTCGGGCAGGATACCACCAGCTACGGCGAGGACCTCGGCCTTCGCGAAGGGTTGCCGGCCCTGCTGCGCGAGCTCGGCAATATCCCCGAGCTCGTCTGGGTGCGATTCCTCTATTGCTATCCGAATCGCGTCACCGACACACTGATTAACGCCGTGGCGCAGACGCCCAAGGTGGCAAAATATTTCGACATTCCCCTGCAACACGCCAGCGCCAATGTGCTGAAGCTGATGAAGCGAGGTTCCAACGGCCGCCAATTCCTTCGCATGCTCGCAAAGATTCGTGCCGCCATTCCGGGCGTCGCGCTTCGAACCTCATTTATTGTCGGATTCCCTGGCGAAACCGAGGATGATTTCAAGGCGCTGCTGGATTTTGTCGCGGCGGCGGAGTTTGACCACCTGGGCGTCTTCCTGTACTCGAATGAGGAGACCAGCCGGAGCTTCGAGCTGCCCCACCAGGTTCCATCGTCCGTCGCTCGCCGGCGGCAAAAGCAGATCATGGCCCTTCAGCGCAAAATTTCGCGACGCAATCTGAGAAAGATGATTGGAAAATCTCTGCCTGTCGTAGTGGAAGGTCCTTCGGAAGAAACCGATTTGCTCTATCAGGCTCGAAGTGAACGTCAGGCGCCCGGAATCGACGGGTGCGTGCTGATTAATGACTTTGCGGGCCCGGCGCCGCAACCGGGGGATTTTCGCTGGGCCACCCTCACCGGTGCGGGCGACTACGATCTGGTTGCGCGCCTCGAGGCGCAGACCTTCGCCGAGCGTCTCTCCCCTGCACCGCAAGCGGCTGCCGGGAACTCGCTGGTAAAAATTCGACCTGCCGCGGCGGCGCCGGCGATATGAGGGGCGATCATGCAATGCCCCATCTGCAAGCAGACTGTATCGTGGGAAGGGAATCCGTCTCGCCCCTTTTGCAGCGAGCGGTGCAAGCTGATCGATTTAGATAACTGGCTTGAAGAGCGTTACCGCGTGCTGGCGACGATTGATGTTGCCGACGAAAGCACTGAGCAGGGCCCGACCACGGACACCAAGGGGGAGCGTGACTGAAAGGCGGGCGGGACCGGCCATCTGGATTGCCACTGCGTGTGGAGCCGGCTATTTCCCCATTGCTCCGGGAACCGCCGGTTCGCTGGTGGGATTGGCCGTGGTGGCGGGCCTTGCGCAATTGCACTTCTCGCGCCTGGGTTCGATTGCCGCTTTGGCAGTGGCGACCCTGGCCCTCTGCGCGGTTGGGATCTGGGCGGCGGGCGAAGCGGAGGAATTTTTCGGCAGGACAGATCCCGGCGCGGTCGTGGTGGATGAAGTGGTCGGTCAGATGGGCACGTTCCTTCTGCTTCCCCACGCCAACTGGAAGTGGCTGCTGGCCGGATTTGTTTTGTTCCGTGCTTTTGACATCGTCAAGCCCTTTCCGGCTCGACAAGCTGAGCGAATTCCGCGCGGCTGGGGTATTATGTTAGATGACGTTGTTGCCGGGGCTTACAGCCTGTGCGTATTGCTCGGGGCAGGGTTGGTCATTCGATGAGCTTGTGGAGAAAAACCGAAAAGCCTGAGGCGGCTGCTGAGAAAACCGCGCAAAAGGAAGCCAAGAAACCGAGTCCCTCGGTGGGACCGACGTCGCTGCTCAGCAAGAAACGCCCGCAAATCACCGATGTCAATCCCCACGCGGCAATTCCGGGGGGAGAAATTGTGGTGCGTGGCAGTGGCCTGGCGGAGAACGGCCGCCACGCCCAAGTGCGATTTGGCGACCAGCCCGGCGGCTTGCTGTTGAGCTCACCCAATCGCCTGATCATTCGCGTCCCCGACGACGTTTTTAGCAAGAATTTCACCGTTGAAACTCCAGCCGGTTCGAGCGGACCGACCTCCGTGGTGGTGGGCAGAACGATTGCTGAAAACCTGCATCCGGTCGCCAATCCTGCCCTCGATTCGCAAGGCAACATCTTCTCCACTTTCAGCGGTACCCGCGGCCAGAAGGTGGCGACTTCCGTATTCAAAATCGATACGAATCACGTCATGCATCCCTTCCTAAGCGAGGTGATGAACGCCACGGGAATCGCATTCGACCGCGAGGGAAACCTGTATGTCTCGAGCCGCATGGAAGGGTCGATCTATAAGGTGACGCCCAACGGAGAACGCTCCACTTACGCTCAGGGAATGGGTGTGGCGACGGGAATCGCCTTCGACGCTCATTCCAATCTTTACGTGGGCGACCGCACGGGGACAATTTTCAAGATCGCCCCGGACCGCCAGATCTTTGTTTTCGCCACCATTGAGCCGAGCGTGGCGGCGTACCATTTGGCTTTTGGCCCCGGCGGCGACTTGTTCGTAACGGGGCCGACCACTTCCAGTTTCGATCACGTCATGCGCGTTTCTCCTGCGGGCAACGTAGCCTCATTTTATCGCGGCCTGGGACGACCTCAGGGCTTGGCATTCGACGTTAATGGCAATCTCTACGTGGCGGCTTCGCTGGCGGGCCGGCGCGGCGTAGTGCGCTTGACCCCGGACGCCAAGCCGGAGCTGGTTGTGTCCGGATATGATCTGGTCGGCCTCGCTTTTGGCCACCAGGGATCCATGATTCTCGCCACCAACGCCACCTTGGTCGATCTTCCTTTGGGCGTCGAGGGCTTGCCTCTGCTGAAGTAAGTCCCGGACCCGGCGCTCGCTTCTCCGTGCCAGGGAATTCGGCTGGACCGCGCAACTCGATTGCCCGCGGCGGATTGCTCAACCATGGATGCCGAAATCATTGCTGTCGGGTCTGAACTCCTCACCCCGCAATTTACCGATACCAATTCCCTTTTCCTCACCGAAAAACTCAATCGACTGGGAATCCTGGTGCGATACAAATCCATCGTGGGGGATTCGCGGGATGATCTTGCCTCGATGCTGCACACGGCTTTGTCGCGTTCGGAACTTATCATTTTCACTGGCGGACTCGGCCCTACCGACGATGACCTGACGCGCGACGTTGTGGCGGAATTGCTGGGATGCCCGCTGCATGAAGTCCCGGAATTGCGCAAGGGCATTGAGGAACGCTATTTGCGCCTGGGCCGCGCCATGCCCGAAAACAATCTGCGGCAGGCCCAGGTGCCCGAGGGCGCCGAGTGGCTGGAAAACCGCAACGGCACGGCGCCGGGAATCTGGATTAAGGATAAGGGTGCGATTCTGGTGCTGCTCCCCGGCCCGCCTCGCGAGCTCGAACCGATGTTTGATGCGGCCTGCGTCCCCCGGCTTGCGCGTATGGCTTCCGGCGCGCCTATCCGCACGCGCGTTTACAAAGTTGTGGGCTTGCCGGAATCCGAGGTAGACTCGCTTATTGCGCCCCTCTACGGGTCTTACTCCAATCCCGCCACCACGATTCTCGCCGCTTCGGGATCAATTGAAGTCCACTTGCGCGCCCGCGCAACCACCGAAACGGAAGCCGAAGCCCTGCTGGCCGAGCTCGGTGACAAAATTGAGCTGGCCCTCGGGGACCATGTTTATTCCAGCAAGGGCGAAAGTCTCGAAGAGGTCGTGGGGATGTATCTGGTGATGCGGCAAAAAACCGTGGCCGTGGCTGAAAGCTGCACGGGTGGCTTGCTGGCGGAACGCCTGACTCGCGTTCCTGGAAGCTCCAGCTACTTTCTTGGTGGCGCGGTTTGCTACACGAACGAAATGAAGACGCGATGGGCCGGCGTTCCGGCGGAACTGATTCAGACCCACGGCGCCGTCTCGAAACCCGTCGCTCAGGCGCTGGCCGAAGGTGTCCGGGCCCGGGCCGGCTCTTCCATCGGGGTAGGGATCACGGGAATTGCCGGCCCCACCGGCGGAACCGACGCGAAACCCGTGGGGTTGGTGTTCATCGGGCTTGCCGATGAGCGCGGGACGCAGGTCCGCGAGTTTCACTTTCCCGGAACCCGTGACCGCGTTCGCCTGTGGGCTTCGCAACTGGCGCTGGAAATGGTTCGACGAAGGATTCGGGATTAAACAGTCAGAAATCCGGCATTCGCAATCGATTTTTCCGAAGCCGTCCCCATCCACCATGCGCGCATTCATCGCTATCGACCTTCCCGATCCGGTTCGTGCCGCGTTGGCGAAGGCGCAGGAATCATTCCGTCGCCTTTGCTCTGATGCGCGCTGGACGCGGCCTGATGGGATTCACCTCACCCTCAAGTTTCTGGGCCAAATCTCCGACGCCCGGGTTACGCAGGTAAACGAGGCGCTGTCGAATGCAGGTGCATTTGAACCGTTTTCCATTGAAGTCGCTGGCTTCGGATTTTTTCCCAATGCCAGACGTCCTCGGGTTTTCTGGGCCGGTGTGGCGGCACCTCCTGCACTTGCTGAGCTCGGTGCGCGTGTTGAAGTGGAAATGGAAAAGATCGGATTTGCCCGCGAAGAACGTGACTTTTCTCCTCATCTCACTCTCGCAAGATTCAAGGACTCGCGGCCACAGCCCGAACTTTCATCGGCGGTCGCGGCGGCCGCTGCTTCATCGGTTGGCAAATTTGAAGTCTCGGAATTTTTCCTTTTTGAAAGTAAACTGTCACCGCACGGCGCGCAGTATCAAAAGGTCGTGCGTTTTCCGTGCTGAAGGAAAGTGGTTGGTGGTTAGAAATCGCCGCCAGCCCCAAGCCAATCGACACTGGCCACTACTCTCATATGCCGGCTGCCGCCACTCCGATCCTCGCTTACCTGCTCGGTTCAATTCCCTTTGGTTTTCTCATTGTTCGATGGCAGAAGGGAGTGGATGTTCGCACCACGGGAAGCGGCGCAACCGGAGCCACCAACGTAATGCGCAACCTCGGCATTGAGGGCTTCATCGCCACTTTCATTCTCGATGTGGGAAAAGGCACCTTTTCGGTGCTGCTTGCGTCCCGCCTGACATCGGGGAGCCCGAATTGGATTCCGCTGACAGGCGATCCGCGCTGGATTGCTGCCGCCTCCGTTTGTGCAATTTTTGGCCATTGCTTTCCCGTCTGGCTAAGATTTCGTGGTGGAAAGGGTGTGGCCACGGGCGTAGGAGTGTTTATCGCCCTCGCCCCGCTACAGGTTCTATTGGTGTTGGTAATTTTTGCCGTCACTGTGGCGATCACGCGTTATATTTCTCTCGGCTCCATCATCGCGACAGCGGCCTTTCCCGTTCTGGTTTATTTTATGCGTCGCCCGCCTCTCCCCATCGTCCTGGGCGCCGCAGGCAGCGCCCTGCTCATTATCACTATGCATCGCGCGAATATCGGAAGGCTTCTGAAGGGAACGGAAAACAAAGTTGGGAAGAAGAGATCAAATTCATAGTCATTTGCCCATAACGAAGGACAGTCTTTGATGAAGATTGCGACCATCGGCGCGGGCAATTGGGGGACGGCGCTTGCGGCAACGCTTGCGCAATCGGGTCACACGGTCACGCTTTGGGCTTATGAGCCCGAGGTGGTGGAAAGCATTCGCGCGCGCCACGAAAACGAACTTTTTGTGCCGGGCGTCAAGCTTCCGGCGAATCTCTCGGCCACTGGCGACCTCAGTAAGGCGCTGGCAGGCGCTGAAATCGTACTCACGGTCATGCCTTCGCACGTCTGTGCGGAGCTGTGCCGGCAAATGCTGCCCCACCTTCGCCCCGAAATGATATTTGTCAGCGCCACAAAGGGCCTGGACACCGGCCGCTTGATGCGCATGAGCGAAGTGATCCGCAGCGAAGTGGGCAAATCGTTCCCCCCCCGCTTGTGCGTCCTTTCCGGTCCGAGCTTCGCCCGCGAAGTCTTACGCGGCGAACCCACCGCCGTGGTAGTGGCCTCGGACGACCCGGCTATCGCGCAGCAAATCCAGCGCGAATTTGTTTCCCCGGCTCTGCGCCTATACACGTCGAGCGACGTCGTGGGAGTGGAATTGGGCGGGGCGGTGAAAAACGTCATTGCCGTCGCCGCGGGCGTCATCGAGGGTCTTGGGCTGGGACACAATCCCACCGCGGCGCTCATCACGCGCGGACTTGCGGAAATGACCCGGCTCGCCTGCGCGTGTGGCGGCAAGCGTGAGACATTGGCGGGCCTCGCCGGCATGGGCGACCTGGTGCTGACCTGCACCGGCGACCTCAGCCGCAACCGCACTGTCGGCGTCGAGCTCGGCAAAGGGCGCAAGCTCGCGGAAATCGTCGGCTCGATGCGCATGGTCGCCGAGGGAGTGAAAACCACGGCCGCCACCGTCGCCCTGGCCAGGAAGCTGCACGTGGAAATGCCCATCACCCGGCAGGTTCACAGAATTCTCGAGGGGGAAGTTTCGCCCCGCGAAGCCATTCGCGAATTGATGGAGAGATCGCTGAAGGCGGAATAGGTCTTCACTGGCTGCGACACCTCTACCAATCGGGATACTTTGCGCGGACTTTCTCATAATACGACGACGTGCTTCCCCGCGCCTTGTGATAGTTCAATACCCGCCGCTCACTTGCGCTGGGCCATTCCTGCCCCGGGCCAACTCGCTGCGGAAATGCCGCCTCGACCTCACTCAGGTTCAAGATACGTTCGCGCGCAAGCGTAATGCGAACGCCCTGGGGCGCTACCTTCACATTGATGTGGTTCC
>JASHSC010000155.1 GCA_030036915.1 Terriglobia bacterium | reverse complement strand
ATGACTGACCCTTATCTTCAGGAGCAGCATCGCAAATTGCTGGAGGATTGAAGCGGGAACTTCCAGCAATTTGGCATCGGGAAGTTCGGTTTTCGAATATTCGACCGGCATAGGGCATGACTCGTGCCAAAATTCCCGGCCCACCGCCGAGCCACTCTCGGGTTCCCTCCCTGTGCTAAGATAACGCCAACTGGGCGGCAGGCAGAATCTGTGCACCGCCATGCCGAGGGGAATCTGTGAATCTCCGTAAACAACTGGCACTCTCACTGATGCTTCTCGTCGTCGTCGTACTGTCGGCGGTGGGCGTCTATATGTGGTTTGGTGGCCCGCAGGTCACACTACTCGACGCCTTCTACATGGCTGTAGTCACGGTTTCCACGGTCGGCTACGGTGAAATTGTTGACACTCACGCGAATCCCGGGTTGCGGCTTTTTAACATGTTCTTCATCCTGATCGGCATCGGCATCATGCTCTATGTGTTTTCTGCTTCCACGGCGTTCATTGTGGAAGGCGAATTGAACAACATCTTTTGGAGACGCAAGATGGAGAAAATGATCCAGGACATGCATGATCACCTGATTATCTGCGGCGCCGGCGAAACCGGTACGTATCTGGTGAAAGAGCTCCTGAAGACCGGGAATGTCTTTATTGTGATCGATCACGACGAGGAGCGTCTGGAAAGGATCGGGCAGCTTGGCGAGGTGCCCGTGTTGAAGGGTGAAGGCGGGGATGAGGAAATCCTGACGACGGCGCGCATCCAGGTGGCGCGGGGCATGGCCACCGTACTTCCAGAAGACAAGGACAACCTGCTCACCACAGTCACTGCTCGCCTGTTGAATCCCAATCTGCGCATTGTGGCTCGGTGTGCTGAGTCGCGAATGGTGGAAAAACTCCTGCGGCATGGAGCTAACGCAGCAATCTCCCCCAATATGATTGGCGGCTTGCGAATCGCTTCTGAACTCATTCGACCGAGCGTGGTCAGCTTCTTGGACACGATGCTCCGCGACCCATCTGGGACCCTGCGCGTTGAGGAAATCACGGTTGTCGAGCGTTCGCCTTGGATTGGGAAGAAGCTGAAGGAGATGGACCTGCACGGGCGCTTCGAACTTCTGCCTTTGGCGATCCGCAAGGCCGACGGAGACATGAAGTTCAATCCACGCGATGATACGGTGATGGCGAGCGGTGACACTCTTGTAGTGATGGGTGACGTCGACAACGCGTGGAAGGCTCGCGATGCGGCGGGAAACAAGGTTCCCCATCGGCCGGCCGGGTAGGAAGGTTCCATGCCCGAAATTCCGCAAGGCTGTGCCTCAACCTCTTGGCTTCAGATGGCACGCCGCCTTTGAGAAACCATCCGTTTCTGCCTGAAACGTGCATCCGGAGCGGGAAAAATTGCGTCCAACCGTACGAGGCACTCAAGCCGCCGCAGTGGACCGCTAAATACAAAGACCGACGTTGGCAGAATTGATGAGAGAACCAATGTTGGCGTTCTAATTCGGTTTGTGAATCCGTGCCGGTTTCGAGTATCTTGTATCACAGGCTTTGAATCTCGAGCCAATGCAGAGGGAGAGTAGCAGGAGATGTTGAGGAGACTTCTTTACTTCCTGGTCTTGTTGCCGATTTTCGCGCTCGCCTCAACGGCTCAAGAAGTGGATGACACGCAGTTTAGCCCGATTTTTACCGGGCAGGACTTGACCGGTTGGCACGCGATGGGACATTCGGACTGGCACGCAGAAAATGGAATTCTTTGGACGGAAGGCCAGGGGGGCTGGCTACGATCTGACCAGCGCTACGCGGATTTCGTCCTGCGGCTTGAATATCGCCTTACCAAGGGCGCGGTGAGCGGCATCTACCTGCGTTCCGCCGAACAAGGCGACCCCGCTTATACGGGTTTCAAGATCTCCATCCTCGATGATGCCGGGCAGCTCACCGACCTTCACAGCACAGGTGCGGTTTACGGTGCGGTGATTCCGCTCCTCAGCGTGGGTCGCAAGGCAGAGGAGTGGAACCAAGCCGAGATTTCCTGCATCGGGCGGCACTTGACGGTTTTCCTAAACGGGAATCGAATTCATAAAATCGACTTTGACGATCCGGCATTTGTCTTTGCTGAAAAGCGGCCCCTGAGCAGGGTTCCCAACCAAGGATATATCGGCCTTGAAAGCCACACCAATCGCGTGGATTTTCGAGGGCTGCGGATTGATGTGATCAAGCCTGCCGCCTGAATGAACTGCAGGAACTCGAAATCCGACACTCAACATTCGACAACACATTCGAGCT
This sequence comes from Terriglobia bacterium, assembly GCA_030036915.1. Lineage (GTDB taxonomy): Bacteria > Acidobacteriota > Terriglobia > UBA7540 > UBA7540 > Bog-366. The sequence continues at coordinate 5,185 of JASHSC010000155.1, read as the reverse complement.
GTGAATTTCGAGTTCCCGATTTCTTTTCGTGGGAGGAAGCAATTGGCAAAACGTGACCGAAGATCGGACACCGGCATTGGTGTGGGCATGGTCGTTTTGATCGTCGCCGTCGTGGTTGTACTGTTTGTGTTGCTTTTGAAACTTGCCAGCACCGAGGCGCCCACTATTTTCCTGACGCACCCTCCCAAGGGCCTGGGCCAGAAAACCGAGCTCACTTTGGAGGTCCGCGACGCCAAACACAACCTGAAATCTCTGGCGGTCGAAGTTGTGCAGGATGGGCAGGTCATTCACCGATCGAACCTGGTCATCTCCGCCCACCCGCATCGTTGGTGGAGATTCTGGTCGGCCGGCCCTGCGAGCTCCACGCACTGGAACGTCCTCGTGGGACGCGAGGTGATTCCCGAGCTCAAGGAAGGCCACGCCACACTCCGGATTTCTGCTGCCAATGATTCCTGGGGGCATTTTTTTCGCGGTGGTCGGAGTGAAACAACGCTGGAACTTCCCGTCCGGTTTCTGCCTCCCCAGATCGAGGTCCTGACGACTCAGCATTACATCAACCAGGGCGGCTGCGATATGGTGATGTTCAAAGTCTCTCCCGGAACGACGGAGTCGGGAGTTGAGGTCGGTCCTTATTTTTTCACAAGTTTTCCCGTGAAGGAGTCGACACCGGAAACTCGCCTGGCGCTCTTCGCCTACCCTTATAACATTGATCCTTCGACGCCGGCTCGCATCGTGGCGCGAGACGACGTTGGAAATCAATCCATCGCCAATTTTACTTACCGGGTGTTTCCCAAGAAATTCCACACGGATACGATCACTCTTAGTGACGACTTTCTGAATCGAGTCGTACCGCCCATCATGGCAGCGACGCCGGAGTTGACCGATGAGGGCAGTCCTCTCAAGAATTTCCTCGAAATCAACGGGCATCTGCGTGAGATCGATTCTCAACAATTGATGAAACTCTCCAAACATACGTCTTCAACATTCCTATGGACGGAACCTTTTCTGCGCCTGCCTGCGAAAACCGAAGCCAGTTTTGCCGATTATCGCTCCTATACATATAACGGCCAGGTGGTGGACCACCAGACCCACTTGGGGTTTGACTTGGCCGGGCATGAGCACATGCCGGTGCGCGCTGCGAATGACGGCGTCGTGATCTTTGCAGGATATTTGGGAATATTTGGGAACGCAGTGGTGATTGATCACGGCTGCGGCGTTCAGAGCCTCTACGGCCATATGAGTTCGCTCGAGGTGAAGGAGGGCGACCACGTGAAGCGTGAGCAGGAAATCGGCCACACCGGCCAGACCGGCCTCGCCGGCGGCGACCACCTCCACTTCACCATGATGCTCGACGGCATTGCCGTCAACCCCATTGAATGGTGGGACCCGCACTGGATTCACGATCGCATTCAGGCCAAGTTGGACTCGCAATCTCAGTGACAATTTCTAAATCGTGATGACCACAGAAGGCCCGCGAAGTGGTAGTCTACCCATTCCTAATTCCCTGCCACGCGATTCAAATAAAATTCAAAGAATCTGGCGGGGTCCGTTGACACCCCAACGGTCGCGTTGGGCGGCTTACCTTCCACGACTCTGGTATAACCTTGGGCATCCACTTCAATCGCCAGTTCCTTTGTCTGGCACAGGCTCGGGTCGAGCACCATGGCCACTGCCATGGGATCGAAAAGCGTGGGCGTTTCCCGATTCCATAGTTTATATAGATCTGCCAAGGCATTACCGACTGGCGTATTACTGGAGAAAATTCGACTTCGAGCATCAGCATCAAGCTTCAGCATCGCGGTCACGTCGAGCGGGGCCATGACGATGGGAATTCCCGATGCAAACACCGCCTGGGCCGCAGCGGGATTCGACTTGATGTTCCATTCGGCCTCAGGTTTCGAGCCGGGGCCATAACCCCGCGCGATTGACCCACCCATCAGCGCGATGCGCTTGATTTTCGTTCCCGCCAGCGGATCAACTTTCAGCATTGCCGCCACGTTTGTAAGTTCGCCGATGGCAATCAGGGTGATTTGTCCTGGGTAGCGGTGGAACTTGCTGCGCAGAAAATCCACAGCACTTTCCCGCAGGATCTGCGGGCTCACAAAACCGTCCGCCCAACGCGCCTGATCGATGTTTTGCCTGGGTCCAGGCAACCCCGCCACCACCGGAACCTGCCGCCACTTTCCTCCCGCTTCCCACAGCATCTTGGCGGCAATGCGCGCTCTCGCCGCCGTGTCGCCGGAGACGGTTGTGATTCCGAGCAATTCGAACTCCGGGCTCTTGATGATAAGTGCCAATGCAAAGGCATCGTCGATGTCCGTGCCGATGTCTGTGTCGAGGATCACGGGAATCTTTGCAGAAGTGTCCGCAGCCGTGGACATGGAAGCAGCAAGCGCCATGGACGCGAGCAGGGTTGCAGTCAATCGCATGAAGCGGCCTTCCCGGGTTTGGTTTCTCACCTTCAACCTTTGACTTTCGATTGCGGGCTTTACCTCACCACCGGCGCCAGCGCCACACCGGCAAGGCCCAGGATGAAGCAAAGAAACATTAGGGCGAGGAGGCGGTTTGCCACCGGCCCCGCGCCGCGGAATTCCTTCCACACAAAGACGCCCCAGAGCGCGGAGACCATCGTCGCACCCTGACCCAGCGCGTAGGAAGTCGCAGGGCCGACCATCTGTGCGTAGGACGCCACGAAGTTCGAAACGCCGCCCACGCCCCAGATCACTCCTCCCAGCACTCCCCAGGCGTGCAGCCCTCCGCGCGCCGAAAAGTATTCGCCGATGCTCACGGGCGGCGCACCGGTAATCGGCCTGCGCATCAGCGCGTAATTGAGCGGGAAATTCGAAATGACGATTCCAATCGCAAATACGAACATGACGGTGTACGGCCCCAAGTGACCTTCGCCTTTGATGGCCTTGGCGATAAAGGGATAGAACAGGCCCATGGCGACGCCGCACATCAGGCTCAGCATGATCCCTTTCGTGGTCACCTGCACGTTGCCGGAAAGTTTGCGGTAAGCCAGAGCGTCCAGCACGATGGCCACGCACACCATTCCAATTCCTCCAAACAGCAGCAGAGGATTTCCGGCAGGCGTCACCACGTAATTCAACACCGATCCCACCACCAGCGCTAATCCGATGCCAATGGGAAAAGCCACCGCCAGCCCGGCGATCCCGATGGCTGCCACAAGCAGCATGTTGGCAACGTCGAAAATCGCTCCGCCCGCCAGGGCAAGCAACAAACTGCGCGCGCTGGCGCTCCCGAGGTTGTTGAAGAAGCTATCGGGGCTGGCGGCGTCTGTCCGGCCTAGCGTCAGCCCCACCGCCAGGCTAAGCAGCAGAATTCCCCAAACGTAATCCCAGTAGAAGAGCTCGAATCGCCAGCTTCCCACCGCCTTCTGCGTGTTGGCCCAACTGCCCCAGGAAAACATGCTAAGGATCATCAAGGCGAGCGTAAGGGGATAAATCTGCGGGATGAACATGCGATTACTTGAGCGTTGATCCTCCGAAAGATCGGCGATTCGGCCGGAATTGGATTCCGCCACCCCGGCAACCGGCAACATGCCCCGTTAATCTTCCTCTTCCTCCGCGGTAGCGGGCTTGTGAGCGGCAACGATCTTGTCGGCAATCTGCTGCGGCACAATGTCGTAATGCGACATTTCCATGGCGTATGTGCCGCGCCCCTGAGTCATGGAGGTAAGGTCGGAAGCATAGGTCAGCATTTCAGCCAGCGGCACCTGGGCTTTCACCACGGTCGAGCCGGATTTCGGCTCCATGCCCTGAATGCGGCCGCGGCGGCCATTCAGATTGCCCATAATATCTCCAGAATAATTCTCTGGAACAGTTATCTCAACATTCATAACAGGCTCCAGCAGGCACGGCTTCGCCTGTTCCATGCACTTCTTGAAGCCCTTGGATCCGGCCAGCTTGAAGGCGATTTCCGAAGAGTCAACATCGTGGTAGGAGCCGTCGAAAAGAATGACCCGGAAATCCACCACCGGGTATCCGGCCAGATACCCGCGTGCCGCCGCCTCCACAATTCCCTTCTCCACCGCAGGGATGAAGTTGCGCGGAATGGCGCCGCCGAAAATATCGTTCACGAACTCGAAGCCCACGCCCCGCGCCAGCGGCTCCACCTTGATCCAGCAGTCCCCGTATTGGCCGTGGCCCCCCGTCTGCTTTTTGTGCTTTCCCTGCGCTTCGGCCTTGGCGCGAATGGTCTCGCGATACGGAATCTTGGGGGCTTTGAGCGAGACTTCGATATTGAACCGCCTCTTGAGTTTTGAAACCGCCACTTCCACGTGCTGCTGTCCGGCGCCGGAGAGCAGGAATTCCTTGGTCTGCGGGTCGCGCGAGAAGCGCAGGAGCAGGTCCTCCTCGAGCATGCGGTGAATAGCCGTGGAGAGCTTGTCCTCATCGCCGCGCGACTTGGGCTCAATGGCGAAGGAAATGGCCGGCTCGGCCAGTTTGACCTTGGAAAAAACGATCTGCGAGCCTTTGTCACCCAGCGTATCGCCGGTGAGCGTGTCCTTCAGCTTCGCCACTGCGCCGATGTCACCTGCGTGGAGCTCCGCCACGGCAATCTGCGTTTTCCCTTGCGTCACGCCGATGTGTGAAAGGCGCTCGGCGGACCCGCGATTGAAATTCGTCAGGTTGGCTTCATTCTTCAGCACGCCTGACATCACTTTGAAATAGCTCACACGCCCGGCAAAAGGGTCGGCCACCGTCTTGAACACGAAGGCCGAAACGGGCTGCGCGTCCGCGATTTTCCGCTTCAGCGGCTGCCCGCCCTCGTGGTCGACACCTTCCACTTCCCCGCGCACCACGGGCGAAGGCATGTAATCAACCAGGAAATTCATCAGGCTCTCGCTGCCGATGTTGAGTACGCCGGCGGCAATAGTCACGGGGAAGATGCGCCTTTCCGCGATGGCCTGCCTCAATCCCGGCGCCAGGTCTTCAACGGGGATCGTCCCTTTCTCGAAAAACTCCTCCATCAGTCGGTCATTCCCCTCAGCCACCATTTCCACCAGTGCCTCGCGGGCTTTGTCGGCCGCGTCTTTGAGGTCGGCGGGGATTTCGGTTTCCTTCCCTTTGCCGGAGCCGTCAGGATCGAAGAGAAAGGCCTTCATGCTGACCAGGTCAACGAGGCCGCGAAAATTTCTCTCCTCGCCGATGGGCAATTGCAC